>CAYRJJ010000016.1:16074-22307 GCA_964424515.1 uncultured Candidatus Finniella sp.
AGTCATTGCTACACCACACAATAACCTTCTTTTTGCCTTCCGGGCCATGCCAGAGGGCATAGGGCGCCTCACCAACAAGGCGTTCAAGATCAGCAAATATGCGGTAACGTCCTTCAGCTTTCAGTGACTGAAGATGTTGTAAGAAAATATGATCGTGCGTCATGGCTCTATAAAATGATATGCTGCGGGAAGTCGGTTAATGATATGATGATATCCTATCAAAAAAGAGATCCTGGCGTCACGCCCTTAATTTAAGGCCTTATCATGACAGCGTTAGAACCCCTGTTACAAGAGATTCCTGTCTATTCCGTAACGGAAATTTCCCAAAACCTGAAACAGCTGGTTGAAAAAACCTATGGTCGTATCCGGGTACAGGGGGAAATTTCAGGGCTTAAGCGTCATACGTCCGGCCATACCTATTTCGCTTTAAAAGATATGGATGCTGTTATGGATGCTGTTTCATGGCGGGGAAGCCTTAAGGACAGCGCCGTTGCTTTGGAAGAAGGATTGGAGATTATCGCCACGGGACGTTTAACGACTTATCCGGGCCGGTCGAAATATCAGATGGTTGTCGAGCAGTTTGAACCAACCGGCCAAGGGGCCCTCCTGAAAGTGCTGGAGGAACGGAAGTCCCGTTTGGCTGCAGAAGGTTTGTTTGATCAGATCCGCAAAAAACCGTTGCCCCCCTATCCCCAGAAAATTGGCATTGTGACGTCCCCGACAGGAGCCGTTCTCCAGGATATCCTGCATCGTCTGGAAGACCGGTACCCTTGCCATGTCCTCGTATGGCCTGTCCTCGTTCAAGGGCAAGGCGCCGCTGACCAGATTGCGGCTGCCATTGACGGATTGAACAAACTCGCCGCCCCGCCCGACCTGATTATTGTGGCGCGGGGAGGGGGGAGTTTAGAAGACCTCTGGGCATTTAATGAGGAAAAAGTCGTCCGGGCGGCGGCCGTGAGCCAAATTCCCTTAATCTCAGCCGTAGGGCACGAAACCGATACGACCCTCATTGATTACGCTGCTGACCGCAGAGCGCCAACGCCAACAGCAGCAGCGGAAATGGCTGTTCCTGTTCTGATGGATCTCTGGGCGTTTTTGCAGGATCGCCAGCAACGGTTGACAACGGTGATGACGCAAAGTTTGGCCATGCGCCAGACGGCTCTTCTGGCAGCTTCGAGAGGATTGCCCGATTTAACGCGGCTGATTGAAGCTAAAATGCAGCGTCTGGATGAGTGGGGGGAACGTCTGCCCTCGCTCGTGCGCCGTTACGTTCAGAACCTGGAGAGTCATTTGACAGACCTGTCCCAGAGCTTGCGCCATCCGCAAGAAGTGATCCATTTTTCCGAGCAGCGATATCGTTCTCTCTCTCATCAATTTTGCCACAGCGCGCGGCGGCTCTTTGAGATTACCCATCAGCGTTTTGAACTTTTGGCGAGCCGTCTCGATCATGCATCCTATCAACGGATCCTGGATCGCGGGTTTTGCTGGGCAACGACGGTAGAGGGAACGCTCATCATGCGGGCGTCTCAAATCCGGAAGGGTGCGGCTTTGACCCTTCATTATGGTGATGGCATCGTTCCTGTTGTAGAATCTTCTTTCGCGGTTGGGAGAGGGAAAAAAGAAGGGACGGATAGCCGGCAAGGAAAGCTGTTTTAAGGGAGGTTAAAATGATCAGGAAGAAACTTTGCCTGAGAGCTTGCAAATTCCCCATAGGCGTACAATGTATTTTTTCTGCATGATAACCTCTTATGCTTGTTGGTTTCACAAGAAGTTACCAAAAATTTTAATAGGTATAATCCTAAATTCTATGCATGACGGAGCGCTAGGCCCTGCAAGGAATAACAGAATTATAAGTTCAGCCAGCGTTTTTAGCCTTGAAGGATAAAGATGCAGGGGAAATGCTGAGACAGCTTCTGAATAAGGGATAATGGATAGGGGATTTTGAGCCTCATTTGTGGTAAAATTTTCTCAAAATATGCTGAAAATTCCCTTATCCATCAACTTTTCCTTACCATCTCCAAAAGCTAACGGGTAGCAAAAAGATGCACAAAATTAGTAAACTTAAGGAACAGCCTTTACGGAAGTGCCGCAGAAGAATTTTTTGCCTGTATTATTCTTAGGGCTTAAGAAATGGCTACTTTTCCAAACAGTCGCTTCTCTTTGCTGAATACGTCCATCAGGCGTGGTCACATCATACCGGATGTGGTGCGCTTTACCATTCTGTGATTGCTTTAGCTCGTCGATCAACATTTGCACGAAGGGCCTGTCATTTGCGTCTGTCGCTGTCATAGCGTTCGTGCCAATTTTCATAGGCTCGGGTGGATAAACAGCCCACTTACCATCCTCAACACAGAAAATGAAAGCGTTTCCGTCATCAGATTTAATAACAGCGGCGATATCCGCGCGGCTGGCGATGGGTCCGGAGCCGCTGCCTGCATTACTTGTGCCACCAATATCGAGGCCGTTTAATATTTTAAACGTATCTGCGCCATATTGGGCAAATAGCTCTTTGACTTTTTCCAGGCGGGTGTTGGGATCCAGCGGCGCTGCTGCCACAACGCCCATACCAAGGGTGGTTGTAAACAATGCCAGAGCGATTTTTTTCTTTATCATGATTTTATTATCTCCTTTTTGACAATAAGCAACTTCCATATGTTAGACACAATTTTACGGAAAAACAAATAAAATTATTGGCTCATTGCATTTTGCAGGTCAAAAAAACGATCCTCCTATTTTTCGGCTCCAGTCCCGTATTTTGCTCCATAAAGACGGCTTTTCCTGGGTTATCGGACTTTTTTCTTCAGGTTTACGAGTAAGCCTGACGTCTTTTTCCTTGTCAAACCACCAGGAGGTTATATCAAGTCCATGGTATTTGGGGATGATTTTTGGCCTGGAAAAACGGTCCCAATAAGCGACGCGCACTGCATCATTATGCCACGCCGGAATCATATAGTAGTTCCACAAAAGCGCACGGTCCAGGGCTTTGGCATGGTTCATCAAAGATTTATAGCTCGTTGAACCAATAAGTTGTTCGATAAGTTGATCAACAATAGAGTTTTTGATGCCAAAGAAATTCCGGGTTCCCGGGATATCCGCCCGCTCGGAACCAAAGAAGTCCCGCTGCTCATTGCCAAGTGAGGGGCTTTGGGGGATGCCCGAGTGAATCATATCAAAATCCAAGTGGTCAACGCGAAGCTGATAAGCCGCTGTATCCAGGTTGCGCACCTGAACCTGGATGCCCAACCGTTTTAAGCTTAAAGCAAAATTGAGCATAATTTTTTCAAGCGTTTTGTCGAAGATTAATATTTCAAAGCTTAAGGGTTTGCCTGTTTTGATGTTGACCATGACGGCGTCTTTAACTTCATAGCCTGCTTCTTTTAAGAGGTTCTGGGCTTCTTCTTGAAGCGCGCGGCGATCATTTTCAGTTTGGGGAGCGGGCAAGGTAAAGCTTTGCGTCAAAACCTCCGATGGCAATTGATCCTGAAAAGAGTAAAGGATGGCTTTTTCATCTTCGGACGGAAGCCCTTTCGCTTCAAAGTCTGAGTTGGGATAATAGCTGGTATTCCTTTGGTACAATCCATAAAATAAATGCTTGTTAATCCAGGGAAAGTCAAACAGAAGCGTTAAGGCTTTGCGAACGCGGATATCTGAAAAAAGCGGGCGGCGCGTGTTAAAAATCAGGCCCGCGGTACCGGACGATAAGGAGTGTTTGAGTTCCTCCCGCTTCACGCGGCCTTCCTGAAAAGCCGGAAAAGTGTAGGCTGTAGCCCAATTCTTGGCGACAGTCTCCTGGCGCAAATCATATTGACCCGCCTTAAAGCCTTCAAATAAGGCATTATTTTCAAGGTAATAGTCCACCCGGATTTTATCAAAATTATGACGTCCTTTCTGGCTGGGGAGAGAGGCGCCCCACCAGTTATCAACCCGTTTAATCATAAAGGAATGGCCAGATGAGATCCTGTCAATCTGGTAAGGTCCGGAGGAGGGGCCAGGCTTTAGGGTTGTTTCTTCAAAAGGATGGGTTTCATAATATTTTTTGGATAAAATGGGAAGTTGTCCCAAAATCAGGGGAAGTTCATGGTTTGCTGTGGTGTTAAAGGAGAATTTAATTGTGTGGCCATCCAGTTTCTCAACCTTGCTGATGTTTTTATAATATGTGCGGTACATGGGAAGCCCCTTTGCCCGTAACGTCTCAAACACCCAAATAACGTCATCCGCTGTGACCGGATCCCCGTTACTAAACTTTGCTTTCGGGTTGAGCCGAAAGATGACCCAGGACCGGTCTGGCGCTAATTCAATGGACTCTGCCGCATAAGCATAAGCTTCCCCAGCTCGGTCATGGGCTTCCTCCAATAAAGTCGCTGCCGTCAGGAAAACCAGGGCAGGCGATATCCCCTTAACAATGTAAAAGTTTAAGCTATCAAATGCGCCTAAATATCCTAACCGGAGCGTTCCTCCCTTGGGGGCGTCGGGGTTGGCATAGTCAAAGTGGGTAAAATCAGGGGGGTATTTAAGCTTTCCAAAGACTGAAAAGCCGTGGGTCGGAGAAGAAGGAGCAGCGGGCACCTCCGCCAGGGTCGTTTGAATCCCCATCCACAAGAGGCATAAAGCGCACAAGAGATTTTTCATGGGCGTATCTTTCATTTGGACGGTGGAACAGACGAGTCGGGAAGGGGGGGGGCAGAGATTGGAAGAGGTACCGGCGTGTCGCTTAAGGTATGCAAGTAAGCAATGACATCCGCGCGTTCCTGGCCATCTTTAAGTCCGACAAAGGACATTTTGGTGGCTGATGCAAAGGCGCGTGGTTTATGAAGAAGAATATTCAGTTTTTCATCGTCCCAGGCGCCGCCTTTATCTTTAAAGCTTGATGAATAGGCAAAGTCTGCTGCATGGGCGACTTTTGCGCCGATAATGCCCCACAAATTTGGTCCTGTACGGTGGGGGGCGCCTTTCTCAAACGTATGGCATTGCGTACACTTTTTTGCAATGGCTTGTCCCCGTTCAACGCTGGCTGATGCAAGGAGGGGGGTAATGGGGTTAAGGGTTTCCTCTTCCGTTGTGTTTTCTGAGGGCTTGGAGCCAGCTTCAACGCCTTCTATTTCCAGAACGGGTTTGTCTAATTTTTCTGGATTCACCACGTTTTCTGATAACAGGCTTCCCGCCATGGCGACCAAAAGGGCCACCAGCACGCTTGCGGTGATTTTGTTAACCTCAAAACTATCCATCTCTTAAGGGGGACTCTTGCGCACGGTTTCCTTTAATCATCAGTATAAAACCAAATAAGCCGGCATGCGAACCCTTTAATTGTGAAATGTTCCCAAGTTTTTTAACGTGCTTTTTTGGATCAGATGTGGCACCTAGAATATACTTTACAACTCATATGAGGATAGCATTATGGCAAACCCTATTATTTTAATCCCTTCCCGTATGGCGGCTGTCCGGTTACCCGGTAAACCATTAGCGGATATTCATGGGGAGCCTATGGTCGTCCATGTATGGCGCCGCGCGGTGGCCGCCAACATGGGTCCCGTTGTTGTGGCGTGCTGTGGCGCTGAAATTCAGAATGTTATTCAACAAGCGGGCGGGCACGCTGTGATAACGGATCCGGACTTGCCCAAGGGAACGGACCGGATTTATGCGGCCTTAAGGGAGATTGACGCTCATAACCCGGGCCAGCTTCACGATGTGGTCATTAACCTGCAAGGGGATTTGCCAACGATTAGCGGGTCTCTCTTGCGCCAGGTTTTAACGCCTCTTTCAGATCCGGCCGTTGATATCGCAACCCTTGCGGCGCCTCTCCTCAATGAAGCTGATTTAATAAATTTGAATGTGGTGAAAATTGCGATGTCAGAGCCTCGGGAAACAGCATCCGGCGCTAAAGTGGGTCGGGCTTTGTATTTTTCCCGCAGCCCTATTCCGTCGGGAGGGCATGCGCATTATCATCACATCGGCGTTTATGCTTACCGCCGCAAGGCGCTGGAAGCTTATGTGGAGATGCCTGTTTCTTCTTTAGAAGCCGCGGAGCAACTGGAGCAATTAAGGTCCCTGGAGGCAGGAATGCGCATTGATGTAGCTATTGTCAACGAAATCCCGCCCAGCGTTGATACGACGGAAGATCTGGATTATGTGCGAAAAATAATGTGAGGGGTATAGGGCGTGTCATCAATTAACGGATTTTGTGGCGAAAATGGCGGGTTTTCTGCGCTTCCTTTTCTCAAATACGCCTTAAGTAT
>CAYRJJ010000017.1:0-13965 GCA_964424515.1 uncultured Candidatus Finniella sp.
CGTGTTGAATAAAAGTCATAATGAGTTATCCTTTCTGTTAAAGTTAAAGTTTAATAGGACAGGCCATCGGTTCCGGCGCCTGGGTGTCCGTTATCGGAAGTTGACAGGCGTTCTCTTCCCTTCAGATATTTTTCAACCTCGACGGCGGCATAGATAACGTTTCGGTAGCCAAACTTGACGTATTTGGGTCCTCTGCCAGTCCTGCGTAAATAAGTTAGCAGTTGTATAGTGACGCCTAAAATATATGAAAGTTCTTTAGGCGTGTAATGCTTTCCAATATTGGGATCCAGCTCGTGGTAAATACGTTCTTTACCTTTTTTCATGAATAAATCCTTTCCGGTTATTTGTTCATGACACAGCAAAGCAGAAAAAAAATGAAATAAAAACCCCCAACGATTTTTTGCGTTTTTTGGAAAAAAGCGGCCTCAAAAGGCTTGTCAACCCCCCTTGTTTGGAAGTGGTTTTTTGAAAAGAAAAGAGCAAAAAGAGAAAAAAACCGCCTCCGATCGGCGGGGGTTGACTTTTTGACATTACTGTGAGCGGCACGGAAAACTTAAGAAAATGCCATTTTCTTTTGACAAATCATCCCGTTACAGGGAAAATCCGTTACGGAAAAAAGCTAAAAAGGATTTGTCAACCCCCTTTGTTTGAAAGGGTTTTTTTGATAAAAAGGAGCCAGAAAAGGCAAAAAGTCGCTTTTAACCGGAGGGTATTGACTGCTTGGAAAATTTATGTTCGCAAGGGAAATCCTGGGAAAATGATTTTTCCTCAGGCGTGGTGGCGGCAAAGTATACGCCTGGTCTATTTTGCCGCATCCTGAATGCCTGGAGGCCGTGGCGCGTAGGTCACATTCTGGAAAAAGGCTTGTTCGGGGGAATCGGTATGCAGAAAGGAGGGGGAGATTCGAGGAAGGTCACAGGCAAGTACGTTGGGGGTTTAAAGGGCGTATAATAGCCCCCACTCAGCCTGTTAGTTGTCCTTTTTTTGTTTGGCAAGTGATCAAATATTTTTTTATTAAGAAAAATTTCTTCCGGTGAGCCGTTTATAAATAAAGATTTATTTTTTTCATAAGCTTCAATAATGCCCTCTGCTTCTTCAGGAAACATACGATGAGCATATAATTTAACGACATCATCAATATTTACCACGTCATCCATAGTTACTTTTCTGTTTTTATTTTGCTTATTATTGTTCCCCAAAGAAATTCGACGATTATGGCGCATCAACTTTCTCCTTTGAAAATTCTACAAAAAATTATTTTATTTGCTTCGATCATATCGGGATACAGAGGCTCGATAATGTCCCTGTACAAAGTCTTAACTGTTGTTTGAGGCGTTATTCTATAGTTTTTTCTGTTGATTGCCTGATAGATTTCCTCAACCTGCTTTAAAAATCCGCTATTTAAAAGATGATGATTAATGAGGCTATTTTTCTTGTTGTGGAAAAGAAAATCAATGGCGTTCTTACTGATATATAACTCGCTCTTGGGCGTCATCCAGCCATTGTCCCTTTGCCCCTGGGATTCATAAAAATGGTCTTTTTGTTCCGCAAAGATATTTTTGGATAATTTTTTGATCTCCCAGGAATCTCCGGCGTACAGGACATCAAAAATCATAACCGTATCTTCCGTAAAGATAATGGATTCAAACTTGACGATTCCGCAATAAAGCTTAAAAGCGACGGTATGGGCGAAGGCTATTTTAGGATAGGAGAAAGAGGTATGCATCCTTTTTTCATAATAGGCGTAGACTTCTTTTGCTTCTTCTTCATACAAGCTTGAGAGAATTTTCTTAAAATAATCAGTAAATCTTATGAGGTCGTCTATGGTATATTTATCCATGAAACTCCAGATTGGGAGGTTAGGGGAAGCTTTTGCGGATTCGCTGCCGATACCTGAAGAGGGTTATCAAAAAAAGCAATGTAACGCTAGAAGAACAAGGGCTTGATCAAGGGGAAAGCCAGCACTGAAGGCTTGCCGCATTATTATTTTTATTAACCAATAAATAAAGGCTCTATTGCTGCATGTCAAGGGGTTGGTTTTCAGAATCTGGAAAGCTGCTGGCAGTCTTAAACATGCCAACTGACGCCCTTTTCACTTCTAACACTCCGCTAACATTTGACAAAGAAGGAAAAGCTTTGTAGGCTGAAAGCCGCAGAATGGTTGGCGGGAGTGACGGGACTCGAACCCGCGACCTTCGGCGTGACAGGCCGACGCTCTAACCAACTGAGCTACACCCCCCCCTTTTTCCCTTTTAGGGACTTAATCTTGTTAGCGTACTTTACGACTTTGCGTCAAGAAAGAAATGTTTTTGATGGCAAAATGTTGGCTTGTCAATAATTTGATGGCCAAAGGCAGACGGGCATTCTAGCCGGGAGACGGAAACTATTCGAGTTGGGTTGAACATAGCTGCTTCCTTTGGTTCCATACGGCAAGTTGTTCTTTACGTTTCATTATGCCAGGGTTAGGATAGAGATGAGGAGATTAAAGTGCCGTCACTATCCGTTTCAAAATTTATTTTTCACAGCATCAAGCCCTTCCGGTGGTGGGTTCTCGGGCAAGTTCTCGTCGCGGTTATTTGGGCAGTTGATCTATCTTTGCGTCCCTACTTACTGAAAGTCATGATTGACCGCATAGCCGAGACATCCCTTTCTGAAGCCTATGACGCCATTTTCAACCCGGCGCTGTTTTATTTTTCGATGTCAGTGGTGATCTTCATTACATTCCGGTTTTATGATTTTGTCTGGCTTCATATTAATCCTCTCTTAAAGCGGTATGTCGGTCTTATTTTGATGGAACGAATGATGCGGCACGCCCATCATTTGTATCAGGAGAATTTTTCAGGAAGCCTGGGAAATAAAATTAAAGATGCGATGAGCGGCATCCCGGATTTAGTGAAAACAATAATAGATGGCTTTTTCAGTCATGGACTGGCCTTTTTTATTGCGATGGGGGCAGTTTGGACGGTTGACATTAAATTCTCGATTGCCTTGTGCGTTTGGGTTACGGTGTTTATTGGAGGGTCGATTTTTCTTTCAAAAACAGCGCGTCAAGTCAGTGATGAGGCAGCTTCAGTCCGTTCGACGGTCGTGGGCGCTCTTGTTGATATTCTCAGCAATATGATCAGCGTCCGTCTTTTTACAGCCCGCAAGAAGGAGCGGAATCACCTAGGGATTATCCTGGATGAGTATGTAAAGGCAGACCAAAAGCGGGACTGGTTTTTTTTAAAAATGAGGGCGTTTCAAGGCGGGTCATTTATAATCTATCAAGGCATTATTCTTTTCTGGCTGGTTCAGGGATTTAAAAACGCAACCGTTTCTCCCGGGGGTTTTGCGCTGATTTTAACGGTCAATACCGCCATTATCAATTGCTTGTGGCCTCTTTCCAAGGATATAGGAAACCTTGGTGAATTAGTAGGAAACATTACGCAAGGGCTTCGGATTGCTCTCTCTCCTCTTGAAATTGACGATAAACCCGGCGCAAAAGACCTTGTGGTACGCGAAGGGGAAATCGTCTTTTCGCAAGTTCACTTTTGCTACCGGGATGCGGAAGCCTTATTTGAAAATAAATCCATAACCCTTCCGCCAGGCCAGAAAGTTGGGCTTGTTGGCTATTCAGGGGGAGGCAAGACGACCTTTGTCAACCTTATTTTGCGCCTGTTTGACGTGACAGGCGGGCATATTTTGATTGATGGTCAGGATGTCCGGGAAGTCACTCAAGACTCTTTACATGCAAACATCGGGATGATCCCTCAAGACCCCGTCCTGTTTCACCGGAGCATACTGGAGAATATCCGCTATGGACGTCTTGACGCCACAGATGCGGAAGTGCGGGAAGCAGCTAAAAAAGCCCATGCGGATGAATTTATCAGGGAGCTGCCCCAGGGTTATCATTCATTGGTTGGGGAACGGGGCGTCAAGCTTTCAGGGGGGCAGCGTCAACGGATTGCGATTGCGCGCGCTATTTTGAAAAATGCGCCGATCTTATTGATGGATGAAGCGACTTCCCAGCTCGATTCGGTGACGGAACGCTATATTCAAGAGGCCTTATGGAAATTGATGCAGGATAAGACGACGGTTGTTATTGCCCATCGGCTTTCAACCCTTTTGCATATGGATCGCATTCTGGTTTTTGATCGCGGTAAAATTGTAGAAGACGGCCCGCATAAGGACTTACTGGCCCTCGGTGGACATTATAAAACCTTATGGGATACCCAGGTCGGCGGATTTTTGCTGGATCGTAAGGAGCCAGGAGGCGAATAAATTTTTTGATTAGGTTCTACTTGCATGCTGTATCCTCATTTTTATAGTCCCCGCAGAATCTGAAATGCATCCATTATTTAACCAAATAACTCACTGATTAACCTAAGAATTATCTAGGGCGTGCCATCAATGAGCGGCTTTTGGACTGCAAATGGCGGTTTTCTGCGCTTCCGTTTCTCAAAGAATACTGGGGTTCTGAGGGTGTGTGATAATTTAGAAATTCACGCCAGAAGAATTCGAGCAATATAAAATGGCGGAGAGGGAGGGATTCGAACCCTCGATACGTTGCCGTATACACGATTTCCAATCGTGCGCCTTCGACCGCTCGGCCACCTCTCCTGGTAAGATGATGAAAGATTACTCAACTCCCGCTCTTCCGGCAAGGCTTTTATTATATCCGGCAGGGATGGAAATCCGGTTTTTTTAAAATCTGCTTCTTCTATTCCGTATAAAATATTGACAGTTGATTTCACTTTAAGATATAAGGATCTATGAAGCAAAGCACATATTTTATTAATTTTTTTAAAAACCGCATCATTCGGGGTGCGGGATATTTTGTTATTGCGCCTCCAATCATTGTGGCCGCACAGGCCTTATAAATCTCACTCTACAAATACACCCCCATTGTCCTTTATGCTTCCTCAGGAACGAAACCTGCTGGATGTTAGAATATAATTGTTTAATACTATGTAAGAAGTTGAGATGAATAATGACACACTACAGAACTGTTTTAACGGCCGGATTCGCCATGTTTTCCATGTTCTTTGGCTCCGGCAACCTCGTATTCCCCTTACTGGTTGGCAAGGAGTCCTTGCATCAATATCCTATGGCAATATTAGGGTTCATCGTCACAGCCGTCCTTGTCCCTTTTTTGGGACTGATCGGCATGATCTTGTTTGAGGGAAATTACCGCAGTTATTTCAACAAGCTGGGAAAAGTCCCCTCTTTTTTGCTGATTGCCATTATCCTCATGTTGATTGGTCCTTTTGGCGTTGTTCCGCGCTGCATCACGGTGGCTTATGGGGGCTTCAATTTGCTTTTCCCAAACTTACCTTTCGCCTTATTTAGCCTTTTATTTTGTGGCGCAATCATCGCCTGCATCTGGACGAAGAGCCGAATTGTAGACATTATCGGGCTGTTTCTAACCCCTTTTAAATTGGGAGGGATCGTTATCCTCATTCTGTTTGGCTTATGGTTCGGGGAGGGAACCACTCAAGGAGGGACGTCCTCCCCTAAAGCGTTTATGGATGCCTTGTTCAAGGGATATCAAACGATGGATTTGATGGCCGCCTTCTTTTTCTCAAGCGCCATCGTCTCCTACTTGCGCAGCCACTTATCTGCTGAAAGTGACAACAAAACTTTGGTCAAGATGAGCGTTGGCGCCAGTTTAATTGGCGCCCTTCTCCTAACGTTGGTTTATATTGGGTTCATCAGCTTGGGCGCACAATATGCTCCCTATTTGCAAGACGCCCAACCAGAGCATCTTTTGGTTGCAATTGGCGGCCATGCGCTTGGATACTTTGCAAAGCCTGTTATTGCCATCATTTTAGCGGTAGGATGCCTGGCGACGGCCGTCATTTTATCAACCCTGTTTGTGGATTTCCTCCAGCAAGATGTAGCGAAAGAGCGTTTGAAGCGTCCTCAAGCCATCTATATAACGATAGCAATCACTTTTGTCATTTCCTTACTTGGATTTTCAAAGCTTATGGTTTTATTGAGCGCCATTCTGGATGTAGCTTACCCGGCCTTAATTGCCCTTGCCATTATGAACATTGTGAACAGGCTAACGCCATACAGCTATAGCCAATGGGCATTTTGGGGTGTACTTGGGATATCCGCTGGCTTAAAAGTATGGGGATAAGGCGGTGATGGACTGGCGCGTTTCTCCTGATTTCATTCCTTATGAAGAAGCCGTTATCTTCATGGAAGAACGCGTTAAAAGCATTCTGGAGGGGACGGCCTGCGAGATGGTTTGGCTATTGGAACACCCCCCTCTCTATACCGCCGGAACCAGCGCCAGGACATCAGACCTCCTGGAGCCAGCCAGCCTGCCTGTCTACGAAACAGGCCGGGGAGGGCAATACACCTACCATGGGCCTGGCCAGCGGGTTGCCTATGTCATGATCGATTTAGCCAAACGCAGCCGGGATGTCCGGGCGTTTGTCACAGCTTTGGAACAATGGATTATTGACTCCCTTGATATTTTTCGCATCCAGGGGGAGCGCCGCAGTGGACGAGTAGGCATCTGGGTCAATCAAAATGGCATGGACCAAAAAATTGCCGCATTGGGCATCCGTTTGCGCCGATGGGTTAGTTTCCACGGCATCGCCATTAATGTGCGCCCTGACCTCTCCCGCTTTCAAGGCATTGTTCCATGTGGACTTTCCCACTATGGCGTTACCTCCTGTGAAGCATTAGGAGTTGGCGTCTCTTTGGCGGAACTGGATGAAGCTTTGCGCCACCAATGGCTGGAAAATAACTACCTGGCTGAAAAAATTCCCGTGTGAGTTTTAAGGATACAACTTGAACGCTACAGCATGCGGTTTATGCCCCGTACCCTCATGAATCCTTATACATATGAATCGCCTTACCATAGGCGCCCATGGCTGCTTCTTTTAAAGCTTCAGAACGGGTGGGGTGCGCATGGCATGTGCGTGCGAGATCTTCAGCCGACGCTCCCATTTCCATCGCAAGAGCAGCTTCAGCGATCATTGTACCCGCCTCTTCGCCAATGATATGGACGCCCAGGATGCGGTCCCCTTGCGTCCCGCTTAAGACTTTGACGAATCCCCCGGTTTCTCCGGTAGCTTTGGCGCGGCTATTGGCCAGGAAAGGAAATTTTCCAACTTTATAACTTACCTTCTCTTCTTTCAATGCTTCTTCCGTTTTTCCAACGGTTGCAACTTCTGGAGACGTATAGATAACCGCTGGAATGGTCCCATAATTGACATGCCCCGCTTGACCGGCAATCCGTTCAGCAACGGCAATGCCTTCTTCTTCCGCCTTATGGGCCAACATCAGCCCTGCCGTTACATCCCCGATGGCATAAACTCCTGGGCACGCTGTTTCATAAGACGGACGCTTGACAGGAATGAATCCCCCCTTATCCACCGCAATGCCAATATTTTCCAGGCCCAATCCTTCCGTATAAGGACGCCGTCCCATGGAGAATAAAACCACATCACACGTCATGATTTCTGGCGCTTCCAATACCTCAATCTGGGAGGGATGTAGATGCAAAGCCACTTCCCCAGCCCGTTTTATGACCTTGGTAACCTTATGGCTAAACCGGAATGTCAACCCTTGCGTGGATAAGGATTTTTGCAAGGATGCCGCTACTTCCCGATCTATTGTTGGCAAGAGATGGTCGAGGTATTCAACTACGGTCACGCCTGCCCCTAACCTTGCCCAAACCGATCCCAGTTCTAATCCGATGTAACCCCCGCCAATGACCACAAGGTGCTTGGGAACTGTCGTTAAATTCAAAGCGCCGGTAGAGGTTATAATGCGCAGCTCATCAATCTCCGATCCCTTGGGAACAAAAGGTTCGGAACCTGTGGCAATGAGGATATGACGGGCTTCCCACTCCGTTTTATCCCTGGCTGGCGTTGTGACCTGCACTTTGCCCCGCGCTTTAATGTGTGCCATTCCCTGAACAAGAGTTATCCCGTTTTTGAGAAATAGAAAACCAATGCCGCGGGTCAATTCATCCACAACATTCTTTTTACGTCCCAGCATCGTTTTAAGGTTAAGCCGAACCCGGTCAACCTCAATGCCATGGTTTTCAAGATGGTTTTTTGCTTCCCAGTACTTTTGAGAGGAATGGAGCAGGGCCTTTGAAGGAATACACCCTACATTCAAACATGTACCCCCTGGAAGAGGGCGTTTGTCCACCACAACAACTTTCATTCCCAATTGGGCTGCCCGTATTGCAGCGACATACCCCCCAGGCCCAGCCCCAATAACCAGTAAATCTGTAATGTGTTTGCTCATTCTACATATCCAGCAATAAACGTTCCGGCTTTTCCAGATACTCTTTAACCCTTACAAGGAAAGTGACGGATTCACGGCCATCAATAACACGATGGTCATAAGACAAGGCGAGGTACATCATCGACCGAATTTCAATTTTTCCCTTAATGACCACGGCACGGTCTTCTATCTTATGCATGCCTAAAATGCCTGTTTGGGGAGGGTTCAAAATGGGTGTGGCCAGCAATGACCCGAATACCCCGCCGTTTGTTATGGTGAACGTTCCTCCTGTCATTTCCTCAATGGATAATTTGCCATCTCTGGCTTTATGCGCCAAAGAAACAATGGTTTTTTCAAGCTCCGCGAAACTTAAGGCATCGGCGTCCCTCACAACCGGCACCACAAGGCCGTGAGGGGTCGAGACAGCAACCCCGATATCGTAGTAGTTTTTATAGATAATCTCATCCCCATCCATTTCAGAATTAACGGCCGGAAATTCTTTCAAAGCCTGGATACAGGCTTTTACAAAGAAAGACATGACCCCTAAACGCACGCCATGTTTTTTCTCAAATGATTCTTTATATTCTGTACGCAAGGCATTGATCGCCGACATGTCTACCTCATTAAAGGTCGTCAAAATAGCTGCCGTGTTTTGGGCTTCCTTGAGGCGCTGGGCGATACGTTGGCGAAGGCGCGTCATCCTGACACGTTCTTCCCGTCGATCAGAAGTTCGGACGGCAGGGCGTTCAGCAGGGGCCGTCCGAGCGGGCGCGGAACCTTCCACTCCAGCTGTTTTCCCTTCCGCAAAGTTGAGAATGTCTTCTTTGGTAAGACGGCCTCCCTTGCCCGTTCCTGGTAAATCCTTTGGATTAATGAATAATTCTTCTACTATTTTTCGCACGGAAGGGGCAAGCCCTTCCACAACCGCAGCGTTTTGTACGGTCAACGCAACCTTTTGCGCAGCAGATGCAGCCATTGAAGCCATTGTTGTTTTCAAATCAGATTGCTTGATTTCAACTCTTTGTTGTTGGGCTTTCCGTGGTCTGTCTTCTTGCCTGATTGTTTCCCCCGGAGTCACCAACCCGAGCACCTCCCCCACGGAAACAGCGCTTCCTTTTCCAACAAGGACTTCCATTAAAATACCGGAAGCTGGAGCACTTATTTCAACCGTAACCTTATCTGTTTCTAGCTCAACCAAAACCTCATCAACTTTTACCGGGTCACCGACAGACTTTAACCAGCGGGCAACCGTCGCTTCCCGTATGGATTCCCCTAATGCTGGAACCTTGACCTCACTGCGTCCACCTGATGACATTTTCTCTTCCCTTTCCCTGTTTAACCTTACTTATGTCGCCAATGCCAGCGCTTGAGCGACCAGCTGTTCTTGTTCTGCCGTATGCCGGCTCAAAATGCCTGTTGCTGGCGAAGCGGATGCTGCCCGTCCTACATAGAGGGGGCGTGTTTGCCGTGCCCCGAGTTCCGCCAGGACGTTTTCCAAACGACGGTCCAGGAATGCCCACGCCCCCATATTCATGGACTCTTCCTGACACCAAATCAATTGCGCCTCTTTGTAGGGAGCCAATACCTCTCGTAATTTCGTGCGGGGAAAGGGGTAGTATTGCTCTAACCGGATAATCGCTATGTTTTGGATTCCTTGCCTCTCCCGTTCTTGCCATAAATCATAATATACTTTTCCACTACACAGAACCACACGTTGCGCCTTTGGTCCTGTCACAACCGTATCGGGAATGACGGTTTGAAAATACGTTCCAGCTTTCATATCCTGAAGGGAAGAAACAGCCTTGGGGTGGCGTAAAAGAGATTTTGGCGTCATCACAATTAAGGGCTTGCGTGTGCCGCTGCGAATTTGACGGCGTAATATATGGAAAAAATTTGCGGGCGTTGTGCAATTGGCTACCCGCATATTGGACTCAGCGCATAATTGCAGGAAACGCTCCAATCGCCCGGACGTATGTTCAGGTCCCTGACCTTCATATCCATGCGGCAGCAGCATAACCAATCCCGACAAGCGGAGCCACTTGATCTCTCCGGAGGAAATAAACTGGTCAATAATGACTTGCGCCCCATTAGCGAAATCCCCAAACTGGGCTTCCCACATAACGAGCGTGTGGGGGCTTGATAAGCTGTAGCCATACTCAAAACCCAGAACGGAAGCTTCCGCTAAAGGGCTATCGACAATTTGAAACAAAGCCTGGCTGTTTTTTAAATGATTCAAAGGAACATACTTGTCTTCCGTCTCTTGATCAATCCATACGGCATGGCGCTGGGAAAAAGTGCCTCGGCTGCAATCCTGGCCGCTGAGGCGCACAGGATTATTTTCTATCAATAAACTGCCAATGGCCAAAGCTTCTCCTGTTGACCAGTCAATTCCCTCACCTGATTCAATCATTTTACGCTTCACATCGAATTGACGCGCAATGCGGGGATGAATATGAAAGCCCGCCGGTACCCGGAAATTGCCAAAGCCTATTTCCTGTAATTTTTCTAAAGGAACGCCCGTGTCGTTGTGACCGTCATCATCATCTTCAATATGCTTTGGAGGTTGAATGTCTGACCAGATTCCTCCCAGCCAGTCTAATTTCTCAACCGGGATCTCCGTATGGGCCTGCATTGCCAGGTCATACCCTTGCTGCAGTTTTTCTTCATATTGGGCGGCAATTAAGTCGATTTCCGCCTGCGTTATCAACCCCGTTTTAATCAATTTTTGAGTATAGGTTTGACGGGTCGTCGGGTGACTGGCAATAGCCTTATACATCTTGGGCTGCGTAAATGAAGGCTCATCCATTTCATTATGGCCATACCGGCGGTAACACACCATATCAACGACCACATCGTGGGTAAATTTCTTGCGGAATTCAGCAGCTAACTCCGATACCCACACGACCGCTTCGGGGTCATCTCCATTGACATGAAAAATAGGCGCTTGGATGGCCTTTGCAATATCTGAACTGTAAGGAGAAGAACGGGAATGGGGGGGACTGGTGGTAAATCCGATCTGATTGTTGATGATGAGATGAATCGTTCCTCCCGTTTGGTAGCCCTTTAGACCTGATAGCTCCAGCGTTTCCGCCACAAGACCCTGGCCTGCAAAAGCCGCATCTCCATGGATCAGTAAAGCGATCACTTGATTGCGTCCCTCATCCCCGATTCGGGCTTGCTGGGCGCGGACCTTTCCTAATACAACGGGATTAACGGATTCTAAATGGGAAGGATTGGATGTTAAAGACAAATGCATCAACCGGCCTTCAATTTCGCGGTCACCTGAGAAGCCAAGGTGATATTTTACATCTCCCGACCCATATTGTAACCCGAGAGGGTTTTGATCATGGTTAAATTTGGCAAAAATGGTGTGGAATGGCTTGCCTAGAATATTGGCTAAAATACATAAGCGCCCCCGGTGCGCCGTTCCGAATACAATGTTGTCAACGTTCTGGTGAGCTGCTTTAGCAAGGATAGCTTGCAATGCCGGAATTAAGCTTTCTCCCCCTTCCAAACCAAACCGTTTTTCACCGGCAAATTTTACATGCAGGAAGCGCTCAAACGAATCGGCATGAATGAGCTCAGTTAAGATTTTTTTACGTTTTTCGTTCGTTATCCGGTCAGATATTTTTGTATTTTCAACCTGCTCCTGAATCCACGCCTTTTGATCAGGATCCTGGATATGCATGAATTCCACGCCCACCGTCCCGCAATAGGTTGAGCGCAAACGCTCCAAAATCTGGCGCAAGGTAGCCCACTCAAGACCTAAAACCTTATTAATGAAAATGGGACGGTCATAATCTTCTGGCCCAAAGTTATAAGTTGCCGGGTCAACT
Organism: uncultured Candidatus Finniella sp.; assembly: GCA_964424515.1. Classification (GTDB taxonomy): domain Bacteria; phylum Pseudomonadota; class Alphaproteobacteria; order Paracaedibacterales; family VGCI01; genus VGCI01. Next base: position 12,069 of record CAYRJJ010000017.1, read on the forward strand.
TCAGGATGGCCATTACGCTTTTCTAATCCTAAAGGATCCAGGTTAGCGATAAGATGCCCCCGAACGCGATAGGTACGGATCATCATTAAAGCTCTCAAGGAATCCAGCATCCCTTGCGTCACCTGTGGCATGCCTTGTTGGCCACCAGATTCCGGCGATCGCGGCGCCATAAAGCCATCTATGCGTTTTGTCCATTTGGGAGGCCGGTCATCTGTAGCAAGGTCCGAACCTAACCTTTGGAAGAATTGCCGCCAATCGTCTGAAACGCCTTGCGGATCCTGACAGTACGTTTGATAAAGCGCCTCAATAAAAGGCGAATTGACGCTATAAAGGAAACTGTTTTCATACCGGCCCGGTTGCGTCGTCATTTCTGTCACCTTGTATCCCGCATATTCTGGATTACTTAAGCGTGATATAATCTAGCTTATCCTGAAAAACGTTAAGATTTACTTGTCAAATTATAATAAAGCAACTCACCCGTGGGGTGGATCGCCCGCGCCCCGCAACACGAAGTAACTGAGCGCTTCACAGTATCTTCGACTTCGTTTGCAAGCTACGCGCGAGGACGAACGAAGCAGGGAGTTACGCGGTTTTTTGCGTATCCCCTGTGCCTGGGTAGGGGAAATACCCAAACGATGATCATGGTTTTGCTAAACGGACCGTTCCTTCGGGATCTGTTTATGAGAAGCATCCGGTATCGTTCCCCCTTCCGGGCGCCTGTTTTCCATCCGCTTTTCCCAGGAAGGCGAGCCTTCTAAATAAACCAGGTGCGACCAGGCATCAACCATAAGGACGATGACGGCATGTTCAGAGATCAATCCTTTACGCCAAAGAACCTTAAAAACGTTTCCCACTTGTTCTTCTGTCTGAAAAGCCATCTTTTTTTTGTCTTTCAACCACAGGATAAGGCGACGCCCCCAGAAACGATAGGTGTAGTTAGGTTCTGACGTTGATGAAAAATTTTTCCAAACGCGCAAGGAATCTTCATGAACGAGGGGAGATTCCATTTTCATGGCTTCCAGGGCTTCCTCGACGGCCTTCACAAGTTCCGGATCTTGATTTTCCTCGCCTTCTTTATTTATTTTCGCTTCAGCCTGGTTTATGGTTGTCTCATCTTTCTCTGGCGCTTCAGCAACCGCATCCATCGAAAATGCTGTGAAAATACTTAAAAGAACCTGGATTTTTTTCATAACCTGTCACTTTCTCTGTTGGGTCTTTATACTCATCACCGTTGAAGGCGCTTTTATTATGGATTGCAATCTAATACAGCAACCATTTTGTTTTGTCTGGTTTTTTGAATTCATACCCTCACCGTTCACCCTGAGCGCCACTCTCTACGCTCAGGGCAAACGGCGGTGGAAAGGCTGATAGGCAAAACAAAATGGTTGCTGTACTAGATATCTTGAAAACCGTCAGATATGTCCTCATTTGCTTGAACCCCTTGCATAGCCATCACCATCGTCCTTCCTAATTCTGCAGGAGAAATGGCTATCTGTACACCTGCTTTGCGCAATGCGTCAACCTTTTCACCCGCGCTTGCTCCCGCGCCCGCTATAATGGCTCCCGCATGCCCCATACGGCGCCCTGACGGAGCTGTCATGCCCGCAATAAAAGAAACAACGGGTTTATAATGTCCTTTCTTATATTGGTGGGCGATGTATTCAGCAGCTTCTTGTTCATCCTGGCCACCGATTTCCCCGATCAAAAGAATCCCTTTCGTTTCATCATCCGTCCAGAATAAATCCAGGACATCAACAAATTTCATACCCTTTACAGGATCGCCCCCAATACCGATGCATGTCGATTGACCCAGTCCAGAAGCTGTGGTCTGCGCGACAGCTTCGTAGGTCAACGTTCCAGAGCGGGAGATAATCCCAATTTCCCCGGGCTTGTGAAT
>CAYRJJ010000017.1:13975-21097 GCA_964424515.1 uncultured Candidatus Finniella sp.
AATGGCTCCTGGCATAATGCCAATCTTGCATTGACCAGGGGTTATAATACCGGGACAATTAGGACCAATCAAACGAACTTTTTTCCCTTCTAATGCGCGTTTGACACGAACCATATCCAAGGTCGGAATGCCTTCCGTAATGCACACAATTAATACTATCCCGGCATCCGCTGCTTCAAAAATAGCATCAGCCGCATATCCTGCAGGAACATAAATGACGGAAGCTGTGGCGCCCGTAACCTTAACAGCTTGGCCCACTGTATCAAACACAGGCAATCCTAAATGTTCCATTCCTCCCTTGCCGGGCGTCACGCCGCCCACCAGTTGGGTGCCATAAGCCAGGGCTTGTTCTGAGTGAAACGTTCCCTGCTTGCCCGTAAACCCCTGGCAAATGACTCTTGTACCGCGGTCAACAAGGATAGGCATTAGGCAGATTCCCGTACAGCTTGGGCCACTTTAATAGCCGCTTCGCCCAAATCATCCGCCAGAATAATAGCCAAAGACGACGCTGCCAGAATTTCTTTGCCCTCTTTCTCGTTGGTTCCCTGGAGCCGAACCACCATAGGAACCGTCAGGCGCACTTCTTTTGCCGCCGAAACAATTCCTTGCGCAATAATATCACAGCGCATAATCCCGCCAAAAATATTAATTAAAATAGCTTCTACATGAGAATCCGCCAGAATCAATTTAAAAGCTGCGGCAACCTTGTCTCGGGATGCGCCTCCCCCCACATCAAGAAAGTTTGCCGGCGACGCGCCATGCAGCTTAATGATATCCATTGTCGCCATCGCAAGGCCGGCTCCATTAACCATGCATCCAATATTTCCATCTAGTTTTACATAGCTTAAACCTTGACGGCTGGCTTCAAGCTCAACGGCGTCTTCTTCATCTTCATCCCGTAATGGCTCAATTTCAGAATGGCGGAATAATCCATTCTCATCAAATGTCATCTTTGCATCTAAGGCCACTAAATCACCTGTTGTGGTCATAACCAGGGGGTTGATTTCAATGAGGTTGACGTCTAGTTCCGTAAAACTTTTATAAAGATTCCGAGCGAACTGAACCATTTTCTCAGCGACCTCTCCCGTAAGGCCGAGGCCATAAGCCAGCTTGCGGCCATGATAGGGCTGAAAGCCGGAAGCCGGATCAATTTGCATGGTTAAAATTTTTTCCGGTTCTTTTTCAGCTACTTCCTCAATATCGATTCCGCCGGATTCAGAAGCGGCAAAGGAAAGGCATTGATGAACTCGATCGACGACTAAACTGAGGTAAAGCTCTTTCGCAATATCACAGCCTTCTTCAATATAAAGGCGTTTAACTTCCTGTCCTTTTGGTCCTGTTTGATGGGTCACCAGCCGGCTCCCCAGCAACCGCTGGGCTGCTTGCCGTATCTCATCAGATGAGTGGCAAAGGACAACGCCACCGGCTTTTCCACGCCCTCCCGCATGCACTTGCGCTTTGACCACCCACAAAGAGCCTCCTAGTTCGGAAGAAACCTTAAGGGATTCTTCAACTGTATAAGCAACCTTTCCGCGCAATACGGGCACGTCGTAGCCGGCAAGAATGGATTTTGCCTGATATTCATGAATGTTCATTGAAGATGGCCTTTTTGTGGTGAGTCCCGGATCTTATACCTCTAATTCCGCCATCAGGGATCTCACGGCGTCAACTGATTTTGTGAAAGCATCCTGTTCAACGGGGTCCAGGTCGAATTCAACGATTTTCTCAACGCCCTTGCTGCCGATCATAACAGGGACGCCCGCATAGATGCCGTTTACGCCGTATTCTCCTGTTAACCATGCCGCACAGGGCAATATGCGCTTTTGATCTTTCAGGTGGGATTCCGCCATTGCAAGGGCGGCCGTAGCCGGCGCATAAAAAGCTGACCCTGTCTTCAATAAGTTGACAATCTCCGCTCCCCCATTCCGGGTACGCTCCACCATGGCATCAATTTGTGATTGACGAATCCATCCTTTAGCGATTAAGTCCGGCAAGGGAACCCCGGCAACGCTCGTATAGCGGGGCAGCGGGACCATGGCATCCCCATGTCCCCCTAAGACAAACGTTTGCACATCAGAAGGCGAAACGCCTAAAGCTTCCGCCAGAAAACAACGAAAGCGGCCACTATCCAGGATACCAGCCATTCCGACAACGCGATGGTGGGGCAAACCGCAAGCTTCCCGCATGACCCAAACCATGGCATCCAGGGGATTCGTTACGACAATAACAAAAGCGTCTGGACTATAGCGTTTAACATTTTGAGCGACGTCAGAAATGATTTTTGCATTCATTGTGAGCAGGTCATTGCGGCTCATTCCCGGCTTTCTGGCTAATCCAGCTGTTACAATGACAACATCAGCGCCTTCCAGGAGGGCATAATCATTGCCCCCTGTCATCGACGTTGTAAAGCCTTCAATAGCCATAGCCTGGGCAATGTCAAGGGCTTTGCCTTGTGGAAGCCCTTCCGCCACATCTACCAGAACCACATCTCCCAAGCCCTTGAAGGCAATCAGATGCGCCAGCGTTCCACCGATATTCCCGCTTCCCACAAGGGCTATTTTTTTACGTGCCATCGTATTGCGTCGTCCTTATTGTTGCTTCATATAAATAATAGGCTGTTCTTGACCAAAAAGGGCGGTTAAAAATTGGGCCCCCGTTTTAAGTCCTTCTTCATCTATGCTATGCCCCAAACCGGGACAGGTCAACGTGCGGGGGAGGATGCCTAATTTCTTAAGTTGTTGCTGGGCTTCCCGCAAAGAAATATAAGGCACGCGCGTATCGGCATCCCCATGCACAAGTAATATCTCCGGGTAGTGATGACCAGGAAGGGGCATTTCTTGAGGGGGATAGAACCCTCCTGAATAGCAGATAACCGCCCGGAGCTGGGGAACGGCAAACATCATATCCAGGGCGACCATCCCTCCTTGCGAAAATCCCGCGACGGCTAAATCCATGGGCGTCAGGTCCCGTTCCGCTAAAGCCTTGAGAATGTAATCTTTCAGGAATGACCGCACGGCAGCCAAGCCCGCGCGTACAGAGAAAGGAGTGAATTCTTTTAAGCTAAACCATTGATACCCGAACGAATGCGTCTCGCATACATCGGGGCCATGGGGCGCTAAAAATTCCGTATCCGGCATCAAGGGAGACCAGTAACGAGCTAAATCCAGCAGATCTTTTCCATTAGACCCATATCCATGAAATAAAACGACGAGCTTCTTTGCCTTTCCTTTGGAATGAGGTAAAAGTCCCGGTCCTTTTAACATGCTGCGTCACTCTTTGATTCAGATCAATTGATTATCATTTATCTTATCCGGATTAGGTTTCACATTCAAGATCCAGGAAAATCGTTGAGACGTCAAGTAACCTACTCTTGCGCGTGAGCCGAGCAGCTTTTCAAACTAATACCTGCACCTGAAGGACGAACGGAGAAGAAGCTTATAACTCACAGATATTTAAAAATCCAATGGCTCCTAAAACTTCGCTACAGTTCTTCTAAACTCGGGGATGGTTAGAATAATGAGCTTAACCCGTCTTTTTATACCGGCGTTCAACATATTGTTCAAGAAGCGCCTGGAATTCTTCGGCGATATGTTCACCTCGTAAGGTGTGCGTTTTTTCACCGTCCATAAACACCGGCGCGACAGGGGATTCACCTGTTCCGGGTAGGCTGATGCCAATGTCGGCGTGCTTGCTTTCCCCAGGCCCGTTGACGATGCATCCCATGACGGCAAGGTTCAAGTTTTCAACGCCCGGATATTTTTTGCGCCAGACGGGCATTTGATCGCGGACATAATCCTGGATTGTTTTCGCCAGCGTCTGAAAATAAGTACTGGTGGTTCGTCCACAACCCGGGCAAGCTGAAACGAGGGGCGAGAAAGACCGCAGCCCCATCGTTTGCAAAATTTCCTGGCAGACAATAACTTCCCGTTCCCGCGCTTCCCCAGGCGTTGGAGTGAGAGAGGCCCGAATGGTATCACCAATGCCTTCTTGCAATAAAATCGACAAAGCCGCTGTTGTCGCTACAATGCTTTTTGAGCCTAAACCGGCTTCCGTCAGTCCCAGATGTAAAGCATAACGGGATTGGCGGGCGAGTTCCCGGTAAACAACAATGAGATCCTGAACACGGCTGACTTTAGCTGACAAAATGATTTGATCGGGGCGCATGCCAACAGCTTCAGCCCTTTTTGCGCTGCTTATTGTCGATATCACGAGCGCTTCGCGTAAAATCTCATCGGCGGAGCGGGGAGAGGGGGACTTTCCATTTTGATCCATCAACCCTTTAGCCAAATCCTGGTCAAGGCTGCCCCAGTTGACGCCGATCCGTACCGGCTTGTTATGGGCAAGCGCCGTTTCAACCATCATATCGAATTGCTTGTCCCGCTTTTCGCCAAAACCGACATTACCCGGGTTGATGCGGTATTTAGCCAGGGCTTGCGCACAGTCGGGGTAATCTTGCAACAGGCGGTGGCCATTGAAATGGAAACAGCCAACCAGGGGCACATCGAGGCCAGCCTTTTCAACAAGCTCCCGAATTTTGGCGACGGCTTTGGCGGATTCAGGCCGGTCCACCGTGATACGTACAATTTCTGAGCCAGCTTGCGCCAGGCTGATCACTTGTTCCGCTGTACTTTTGGCATCGGCTGTATCCGTATTGGTCATGGATTGGACAAGGATCGGCGCCTTTCCACCGATATGGTATTGTCCAACTTGAACCGTATGGGTTTGGTGGCGTTTGATTTCGGTTAATGGCGCCATGGGGAAAGACCTTCTTTTACGAAATCGTTAAGTTCTTTATGAATTGCCGGGCGCGTGGGGCCTCTGGTTTTTTGAAGAATGTTTCTTTTGATGTATTTTCCACCAATACGCCTTGATCCAGGAACAAGATTTGATCTGCGGCTAATTTTGCGATGCGCAACTCATGTGTGGCCATCATAATTAAGCGGTCGGGGGATTTCAAGCTCTGGATTAAGCTGGCGACTTCAGAGACCATTTCCGGATCAAGGGCTGAAGTCGGCTCATCAAATAACAAGATAGGCGGGTTAACGATGAGCGCCCGGGCTATAGCGACCCGTTGTTTTTGGCCACCCGACAACTGGTTTGGAAATTGAATGGCTTTGTCGGCTAATCCAAACTTTTCCAATAAGGCCATAGCTTGGATTTTAGCTTCTTTCCTTGACATCCGTTTCAAGTGAACCGGGGCATGGACCAGGTTTTGCAAAATAGTCATATGGGGAAACAAATGAAGCCCCTGAAAGACCATGCCAATGGCGCAAGGGGATAAATCCGTTAACGCTTGTCCTTGAAAGGTAATGCTCCCTCTATCAATACTCTCAAGGCGGCTGATACAGCGTAGCAGCGTTGACTTCCCGCTTCCCGACGGCCCCAGTAAAGCGGCAATACTTCCCTTGACGATATCAAATGAAACCGTGTTGAGGATCAAATGGTTATGAAATGATTTGGAAAGGTTTGTCGCCTTAAGCATGGCGCATTTTCCGCTCCAGAATCTTCGCCAGGAGGCTGATCACCATAACCATCATGTAATACCCAACGGCTGCGATCAGAAGGGGTTCAAAAAAAAGATATTTTTCAGAAGCGACAATCTGCGACCGTCGCAGTAAGTCTGCTTCCCCAAGGGTTGAAATAAGGGCTGATTCTTTCAATAAATCAACGATCTCATTGACAAGGGCAGGCAAAATGTTTCGGATCGCCTGGGGCAAAATAATGGTTCTTAATGTCTGGCTGTAAGGCAGCCCCAAAACATAAGCGGCATCCCATTGCCCCCGGTCTATACCCTGAATGCCGGCACGAATGATTTCTGAACTATAAGCCGCAGAATTCAGGGAAAAGGTGAGGACGCCCGCCTCAAAAGTAGAGATGGCATATCCGGTTAATTGAGGCGTGGCAAAATAAAAAATAAACAGCTGAACCAGTAGTGGCGTTCCTCGGAAAACAGACGTGTACGCTTCTGCTATCCACCGCAGAAGGGTTTGGGGTGAAATCTTGCAAAGAGCCAGCAGAATTCCCAGGGGCAAGCCGCACGCCAACGATACCAGCGTAAACTTGATGGTAACGCCTACTCCTGCTAAAATGAAGGGAAGGGAAGGCCAAATGGCGTCAAAATGTAAAGTCATGCGGGGGGAAGCCAACGCTCCTTAAGCTTTTGAAGGGATCCATCCGCTTCCATTTCCGCCAAAACTTTATCGACCTGGGCGGTGAGGGGAGACCCTTTTGGAAATGCGACGGAAGCGCCACTGACTTCCCCGGGAAGGTTGATCATTTTTAAATTAGAACGGGATTTTTGAATGGATTCGGCTTCACTTGCGCCGAGAATCAAGCAGCTTACATTCCCGGTTTCCATGTCCTGTAGCAAATCGGGTACCTTGCTCAAGGATTTTACCGTTAGGCGTACATCCTGGCTTAAGGTTTCGTTGGCATAGCTTTCATAGGTTGTCCCGCTTTGTACGCCGACAGCGCTGCCCGCTAAATCGGACACCGTTTCAATGGAGGAAGTCGCCTTGCATAGCATCACCCGTTTTGATTGAATATATTCTTTTGAGAAATCAATAGACTTGCGCCGCTCATTTGTCGGTGTGATGGAAGAGATTGCAGCGTCAATACGGCTCGTTGCCAGCGAACCTAAAATGGCGTCAAAGGACATATCCTTGAATTTCACGTCCTTGTTCAAGCGCTTTGAAATTTCTTTCATTAAATCAATATCAAACCCGACAATTTCCCCATCCTTGAAATATTCAAAAGGGGCGTAATCCGCCGATGTTCCAACCGTGAGGGTTTTACCGCTGCCATCTTTTTTTCCGTCACATGCTGTTAACAGAGTACATGCAGCAATGATAATGGTCATTAATTTTCTGAATTTCATTGTTATTCCCCAGCTCCAGGTTGAGACATTTCTTTCTTAACTTCTATTCTTTTCAAGAATGAACTTCAAGGGAAAAAGGCAAAGCCTATACCCATAATGAATCAAGTAGGCCATTTTATAGAAAGTTTTTAGATAAGGAACGGGATCGAAATAACTTCCAATTTTGTAGCGATCAGCTGTTTATGGATATAGGGTGCGACCTTAAAGGGATGTTGACAAGAGGTTAATTTTTATACGCAGCGCCT
>CAYRJJ010000018.1:0-20711 GCA_964424515.1 uncultured Candidatus Finniella sp.
TATGAAAAATTTAATAGGCTTTCTTCCTTCTTAAAAAAATGTCAGGTGGCAAGAATCAACGCCAAGTCTTTTGTTGGTTGAAATCATAAACCGCTCTTGATTCGGATATTTTCTGCAAAAAATAAAAAGCCGTATAGAGGAGCGCTTTTGCACCGCTCCGACCCAGGTAAATATAGTTTCGGTGTTCAAATTTTATTTTCAAGATATTGAGACAGCTTCTCTTTTGACTCTGCAACCAGAAGAACAGCTTGCGCATTTTCAACCCCCTTCATCGACAGCAACGTTATCAACAGTTGTCTCATCAGGGGTGGAGTCTTTCTTTCCACTCTCTTCAAGTTCAGCCTCCCCGTCTTCCTCTCCTAAAGGGATCCGGCTGACAGCCACCACTTTTTCTTCCTCCCCGACCCGGAAAATGGTCACCCCCTGGGTGCGGCGGCCTACAATGCGGATGTCATGGACAGGGCAACGGATCAATTGGCCGCTATCCGTTACCAGCATGATTTGATCCGTCGGATCAACCGGAAAGGACGCCACAACGCCGCCGTTGCGGTCATTGACAACAATGCTATCAATGCCCATGCCCCCCCGGCCCGTTGTCCGGTAGCTATAAGAAGAACTTCGCTTCCCGAATCCCTGCTCCGTAACGGTCAGAATAAACTGCTCACACGCTGCCAGCTCTTGAATGCGCTGTGAGGATAGTTTTAAGGTATCTGATGAATTCTCCTCTTCACCATTGCCTTCTCCGTTTTCTTCTCCCTCCAAAGCGCTTTCAGCTTGACGGGCTTTGGCAACTTGGCGCAAATAGGCGTCACGCTCTTCTGTTGACAGGGTCATTTGACCCAGAATCCCCATAGAGATGACCTCATCATCCTGAGAGAGCCGGATGCCCCGGACGCCATTGGAAGCCCGCCCCACAAAAATACGGATCTCATTCATATGAAAGCGGATGCACTTCCCTTTGCGTGTGGACAACAAGACATCATCATTTTCCGTACAGGTCTGGACAGCAATGAGTTTCTCCCCTTCATCCAGCTTCATGGCGATTTTGCCATTGGCCTGGATATTCAAGAAATCACTGAGCCGGTTCCGGCGCACATTTCCTCTGGATGTGGCAAACATCACGAACATCTGGTCCCAAAGAGTTTCTTCCTCTGGCAGCGCCATAACCGTGGAAATGGTCTCCCCTCCCGACAAGGGCAACAAGTTAATCATCGGCCGCCCCCGCGCCTGGGGGGTCGCTAAAGGCAAACGGTAAACCTTCAATTGATAGACGCGCCCCATGGAAGTAAAGAACAAGACCGGACTGTGCGTATTGGCGACGAACACATCGCTCACAATATCCTCATCCCGCGTAGCCATGCCGGAGCGCCCTTTGCCCCCGCGCCGTTGGGCCCGGTAAGTGGACAAGGGCACGCGCTTGATATAGCCATTTAAACTGACCGTAACAACCATATCTTCACGCTGGATTAAATCTTCCATATCAACAGATGATTCACCATCTTCAATGAGCGTCCGGCGGGGGGTGGCAAATTGCTCTTTCATCTCAATCAGCTCATTGCGCAAAATATCCATCACCAACTGACGGGAACCCAGAATACGCAGGTAATCTGAGATTTTATCCGCAAGTTCTTGCAAATCGGCTGCAATTTTATCCCGTTCCAGGCCTGTTAAGCGGTGCAACCGTAAGTCCAGGATGGCTTGAGCTTGCGCATCCGATAAGCGGTACGTATCGCCTGAAACTTCCCGATCCGGCTCCACCAGAGAAATCAGGGAAGCAACGGCTTCTGCTGGCCAATCCCGGTCCATCAACTGGGCTTTTGCCATTTGACGGTCAGCAGCGGCCCGAATTAAAGCGATAATCGGATCAATATTGGCAACCGCAATGCCCAGTCCCACAAAGAGGTGGGCCTTTTCCCGGGCGCGGGCAAGCTCAAAACGCGTCCGCCGTAAGATCACTTCTTCCCGGAATTCAACGAAAGCCTCAAGAATCCTTTTTAAAGGCAACTGTTCGGGGCGGCCATGGTTCAGCGCCAGCATATTGATGCCAAAAGAGGTTTGAAGGGCTGTATACCGGTATAACTGGTTTAAAACAACATCGGGTACGGCATCGCGCTTCAGTTCAATAACCACGCGCATCCCCTGACGGTCTGATTCATCCCGCAAATCCGAGATGCCTTCAATAATCTTTTCCTTCACCACTTCGGCGATGCGCTCAATCATCCGGGCTTTATTCACCTGATAGGGGATCTCATCAACGATGATGGCTTCGCGTTCCCCACGTAAAGTTTCAAAATGGGTTTTTCCGCGAATGACGAGGGAGCCACGTCCCGTGCGGTACGCCTCAAAAATCCCCCCCCGACCGATAATAGATGCTCCGGTCGGAAAATCTGGACCCGGAACAATGGCGATCAACTCTTCAACGGTTAAGCCTGGATTATCAATAAGGGCGCAACAGGCTTCCAGAACTTCTCCCAAATTATGGGTTGGGATATTGGTTGCCATACCGACAGCAATCCCGCTCCCCCCATTAACCAAAATGTTGGGGAACCGCGCTGGCAAAACCTTTGGCTCGGTCATCGAATCATCATAGTTAGGTTGAAAGTCAACTGTATCTTTATCAATGTCTTCCAAAAGCGCATGGGCAGGCCGGCTCAACCGCGCTTCCGTATACCGGGACGCCGCAGCGGGGTCACCATCCATAGATCCAAAGTTCCCCTGCCCGTCGATTAAAGTCAATCTGAGGGAAAAATCCTGGGCCAACCGGACCATGGCGTCATAAATGGCCATATCCCCGTGCGGGTGGTACTTACCCATCACGTCACCAACGGTACGGGCAGACTTGCGGTAGGGCCGGTTATATTCGTTGCCAGCTTCCTTCATGGCATACAAAATGCGCCGGTGAACCGGCTTCAAACCATCCCGTACATCGGGCAATGCCCGTGAAACGATAACGCTCATCGCGTAATCCAGATAGGAGCGCTTCATCTCCTCTTCAATGGCGACAGGCTTAATATCAGATGGCTGAAGGGAGGTTGTCATTTTGCTTCTTTCCTCTTAAGTCTTTACAAATGTTCTTTAAACGTCAGAAGGGAACTTCATCATTCAAAGGGGCGCCGCCACTGCCAAGAGGAGCAGTGCTTAAGCCCGCCCCAAAACCGCCGCTACTCCCGAGCTGTCCCGAAGAAGATGAGAAAGGATCCTCACCCCCCCCCTGCTCCTCAGCGCCCCCATTGCGGGCATCGAGCATGGTCATTTCTCCCCGGTACCGCCCCAGGATAACTTCCGTCGTATAGCGTTCCTGGCCTTGCTGATCGGTCCATTTACGTGTTTGCAACTGGCCTTCAAGATAGACCTTGGAACCTTTCTTCAAATATTTTTCAGAAACTTCCGCCAGTTTATCATTAAAGACAACAACCCTGTGCCATTCTGTGCGGTCACGCCGCTCACCCGATGTTTTATCTTTCCAGGATTCGCTCGTGGCAACAGAAAGGGTCACAATTTTCCCTCCTTCCGGATTGAACCGGACTTCAGGATCGCGCCCCAAATTCCCAACCAGAATAACCTTATTTACGCTTCCTGCCATAATCCCTTACTCCTTGACAAAAAATTGTTTGATGCAGAGGTCTACCCAAGCCCTTCCGGCTCACCCTGGCTTTTTTTAATTTACCTTCTTTAGCCTGGCCTTATTCATTTTTCAGGCAGGATAATCACCCTGACTTCCTTTTATACGAAACTCCGGGCTACGATGCCATCGTTTGTTTTTCAAAAAAGAGGGACGTATGATCAAAAAATATTCCCCTGCCTCCTTGAACCTGGGTTATGTCATTGTAAGGAGCGTAAGCTCCGCGGCGAACCAGACATCTTCAAATCCGTTGAGTAGAGAAGCTAGAAGACCCCCTTGAATCATCCCGTTGAATTTTTTAGCCCTGAACGCAGGCAATTATTGTATACTAGGAAAAAATGAAACCGGAAGGATCCCGCCGTTTATGGACTACCTGATTGAAATCATCAAAGATTGGGGTTATATCGCCGTATTTTTAGGGTCTCTGGTAGAAGGGGAATCCGTCATCCTTGTCGCCTGTTTTATGGCCCATCTTGGTTATTTATCTTTAACGAAGATTATGATAATCGCCTTTTGCGGTACCTTATTCGCCGACCAGACCCTTTATTACGTAGGCCGGTATTATGGTCAGGCATTGATCCAGAGATTTCACTGCCTTCACGCTCCGGCAAACCGGGCCTTTAAACTTCTGCATAGATGGGATGTATGGTTTATCCTGACCTTCCGCTTCATCTGGGGAATCCGCACCATCAGCCCGATCGTTATTGGCTCGAGTGGCATTACCCCCCGGCGTTATACGCCGTTGAATCTCGCTGCGGCCATCGTATGGACCTTGATTAGTTGCGGGGGTGGTTATATGCTGAGTGGCGTCATTGAAGACATTGGCCTTCAGGTGATGAAACGGTATTTTGGATATTTTACTTTTTCCGTGGTTATCCTGGTTGTCGGTTTTGTCTTCCTCAAACGATGGATGAAGCGTCGCTTGGACACGTTGGGGGAAGAAGGTCCCTTTCATGATTAGTGGGGCACGATTAGTGAGGCGCAATTAAAGTAGAGGGAAAGAAAAACCATGACGAACAAAGTTATTGCTTTCGGGTGTGACCATGCCGGGATTCATTTAAAAACGGTCCTCATGGAAGCGGCTCAGGCTTTTGATCAGTATGTGATAGATCTGGGAACGCATTCGACGGATTCCGTTGATTATCCTGACTTTGCGCATAAGGTTGCCGATGCCCTGAAAACCGGAGAGGCCGCTCTCGGCGTCCTTGTTTGCGGGACGGGCATCGGCATGAGCATGGCAGCCAACCGTCACCCGGACATCCGCGCCGCCGTGTGCCATACGGAACTGGAAGCGCGCCTTGCGCGCGAGCATAACAATGCCAATATCCTGTGTATAGGAAGCCGCATCATAGGAGCGGACCAGGCAAAATCCTGCCTGGCCGCTTTTTTAAGCGCCCATTTTGTTGGAGGGCGCCATAGCCAGCGCGTCGCAAAAATGGGGTAATTCCGTGAACGGTTACCTTCGCCTGGCCCGCCTCCATCACCCCGTCGGTATTTTTTTACTGATGCTTCCTTGCTGGTGGGGGGTTGCCCTGACTGCGCCCCGCACATTAAACCTGAAACTTCTTCTGCTGTTCGCTGTGGGAGCGACGCTCATGCGCGGCGCCGGCTGTACCTTCAATGACCTTATTGACCAGGACATTGACCGCCAGGTGACCCGCACGAAAATGCGCCCCCTGGCCAACGGAGAAATTTCTTCCCGCCCCGCCCTGATATTCTTTTTCTTTCAATGTTTGGGAGGACTGGTTGTCTTATTCTGTTTACCCGCCCGGTGCTGGCCTCTTGGTCTGGCAGGGCTTGGCTTACTGGTTCTCTATCCCTTCATGAAGCGGATAACCTACTGGCCGCAACTCCTCTTAGGCTCTGCGTTTAATTTAGGGGTTATTTTCGGCGCCGTCGCCGCGCTGCCTTATGAGGCCATAAACTGGCCGGCAGTCTTGGGTCTGTATGGGGCGGGCATCGCCTGGACGCTCGCATACGACACCATCTATGCGTTACAGGATAAAGAGGATGACCTCAAAATCGGCGTAAAGTCTACGGCGATCCGGTTCGGCGGCCATGTCAAGGTCGCCCTTGCCACCCTGTATGGCCTCATGTTTGCCTTACTGGCGTATGTTGGCTATGAGAATCAAGGGGGTCCTCTTTATTATGCCCTTATGGGCGCGGGGGCTTTAGCGACAGCAATCCGCCTGTACCGCTTTCATCCCGCCAACCCATCAGAGTGCCGCAAAGCTTTTCACGCCAATCCATATTTAGGCTGGCTGGTTTGGGGAGCTTTGCTGACATAATTAAGATATGCGTTGATCTTGCAAGAACCCTCTTGCGAAAATTGGAATAGCCCTTTGAAAGCAGCTCAGTAAGCAACGCTTTTCAAATACAATCCGTGGGGCGGAGCCGTCGGGCCGCTGCGTTTACGGTCCCGAGCTTTTAAAATAGACGGAATATCCATCACATTTAAGCGCCCTTCCCCCACCAGTTTGATGGTTCCCATCATAATGCGTACCTGGTTGTGCAAAAAGGAACGGGACGCCACTTGCGCTATGATAGAGTCCCCCGCTAACGTGACCGCATGGCTTATGTCGAACGCATCCAGGGTTTTGACAGGGGAAGACGCCTGGCATCGTGTGGCGCGGAAGCTGGTAAAATCATGAGATCCTAAGAGATGGTTGGCTGCCGCTTGCATTTTCCGGACATCCAGCGACGCAATCACATGCCAGGCTTGATTGACCCCTAACGCAGGGGGCGCCCGCCGGTTGAGGATGCGGTATTCATAAACGCGCCCGATCGCTGAAAAACGCGCATGAAAGTCAGGCGGGACAATTTCAGCGTGCAAGATAACCACGCCAAGGTCCCGTAAATAATGGTTTAACCCGTCACAGACGCGGTGGGCTGGCAGGGGTTGGGATAAATCAACGTGGGCGACTTGCCCCAGGGCATGCACGCCCGCATCCGTGCGGCCAGCGCCTTCGACCAAAACGTCTTCCCTGAACAGGGTTTTGATGGCCTGTTCAATTGTCTGTTGAACGGAAGGCCGCTGCGGTTGGCGTTGCCAACCCCTGAACCGGGTTCCTTCATATTCGATGGTTAGTTTATAGCGGGGCATGGCAACACAGCGCCAACCGGCAAGGAATAACCCCGCAAGAAGGTTGGAGCATCCAGAACCGCCCCCCCTGGCCGTTGAAGGGTTTTGATGCGCAACGCCCCCTCACCGCAACCGATGGTCAACTGGTCATCCAGGACGGTTCCCGGGTCTCCCTTGATATGAGCAATAGCTTCTGCAGCCAAAACTTTCAGCCGCGTTCCCTCATGCTCAAACCAGACGCCCGGCCAGGGCGTGAATGCCTGAATTTTCCGCACCCAGACGGAAGCGGGAGAACGCCAGTTAATGTGACCTTCTTCACGGGTGAGTTTTGAGGCATAGGTTATTCCTTCCCGGGGCTGCGGTACGGGAAGCAACATCCCTGCGGCATAACCCTCGAGAGCTTCCAGGAGAAGGGGCCCACCCATCATGGAAAGCGCATCATGAAGGTTTGCGGCTGTCCTTTGAGCCGTAACGGGAATACTTTCCTTGAGGAGAACGGGTCCCGTATCCAGGCCCGTATCCATTTTCATAATGGTAATCCCTGTCTCTTCATCCCCCGCTTCAATTGCCCGATGAATGGGAGCCGCGCCGCGCCATCGGGGTAAGAGAGAGGCATGTACGTTCAGGCATCCAAGACGGGGCGCCTCTAAAATTTCTTCAGGCAGAATCAGGCCATAGGCGACCACAATAGCCAGATCAGCTTTATGGGACGCAAAAAGGGCTTGCTCTTCTTTATTCTTTAAGATGGGGGGGGTAAAAACAGGGATTCCCCCGGTTACGGCAAGCTGGTGGACAGCGCTCATTTGAACCTGCTGGCCCCGGCCGCGGGGGCGGGGAGGTTGTGAATATATGGCAATAATTTGATGGCGGCTGTCTATCAACGTTTGAAGGGTGGGTACGGAAAAAGCAGGCGTCCCCATAAAAATTAACCGTAAAGGGGGGATGGTCATCATTGCAGTCTACGCGCTTTAACCAGTTTACGCAAAATAATTTCCCGTTTAAGGCGGGAGAGATGGTCAATGTAAAGGATGCCATCCAAATGGTCAATTTCATGCTGGATACACCTGGCCAAAAGGCCATTTATATCCATTTCAATTGGTTCATTGTCTTCATTCAAGTAGCGAACCTTAACCCGGGTTGGACGGACAACGGCGCCATATAAACCGGGGACGGATAAGCAAGCTTCATCCACCAGGGAGGTTTCTTGTGAAGCCCATAATACTTCCGGGTTGGCCAGTTTGATAACCTGTGGCGGCGCTCCCTCGTCTCCAGCATGGAGGTCCATAACAATGACGCGCTTGTCCACGCCAACTTGCGTCGCGGCAAGACCCATGCCCTCATTAGCATACATCGTTTCCAGCATATCCCCCATGAGACGGCGTATATCCTCATCAACAGCTTCTACAGCCTTTGCTTTCATTTTCAAGCGGGGATTGGGCGCCGTTAAAACAGGAAGTAATGCCACAGACAATATCTCTTTACCGTAAGGTGTTCTCTTAAGTGTTACTTAGGTTTTTTTAAATCATAATTCAAGCGGATTTTTCATTATTTTAGGATACCGCCACTCAAATGCGCCAATATTCCGATTAATGTACCACTCATGCAAGTCGCAAGCGTTCCGGCAAAGACGGATTTGAGGCCAAGAGCGACAATTTCATCTCGACGTTCCGGGACCATGGAGCCAATACCCCCGATAACAATTCCAATGGCGGAGAAGTTCGCAAATCCGCACAACGCATAAGTCATAATGAGGGCGCTATGGGCGCTCAGTTCACTGCGGGTTAATTTTGACAATTCTAAAAACGCCACAACTTCATTAAGAACGGTTTTTGTCCCCAACAGTTTTCCAGCAGTTGCCGCTTCTTCCCAGGGAATACCCATGAGCCAGGTTACGGGGGCCATGACGTACCCCAAGCAGCGTTGCATTGTGATCGGCTCTCCACCAATGGCTGGAAGAAGGGCAAGGAATGCATTCAGCAAGGACACAAGAGCCAGAACCACAATTAACATGGCCATAACATGGAGGAAGATGGTCAAGCCATCAGATGTTCCCCGGGAAACAGCATCCATCCAGTTGGAAAATCTGTAAGGGGCGACAAGCGTGCCAGAGGTCATAGCGCCCTCGTGGGGAATGAGGATTCGGGACAAGGTGATGGCCGCGGGAATGCTAATGATGGAAGCCGTCAAAATATGGGATATGGGGTTGGGAATGGTCCCTTCAAGAATAGAGGTATATAATGTCATAACGCTTGCGGCGGTCGTCGCCATGCCACACGTCATCACCGTAAATAACTCACATCGGCTAAAATTTTTGAGATAAGGCCGGACCAGCAAAGGCGCTTCCAGATTACCCAAAAAAACCTTGGAGGCCGCAACAACGCCCAGCGCGCCGCCAATACGTAATGTCCGTCGCAATGCCAGAGAGAAAAGACGGACAATAGCTGGTAAAACCTGCCAGTGGAAAAGCAACATGGAAAGGGCGCTCATCACGATAATGGTCGGCAGAGCTTGAAGGGCAAAAATGAATGTGCTGGCCCCCGAATCGGGTGTAACCGTGAAAGGAACAGGGCCACCGCCCAAATAGCCAAACACGAATTGCGTTCCCACTTGAGTTGACTGTTTCAAAACTTCCACGCCTTTGCTTAAACTTTCAAAAGCGAGCCGGACAAGGGGAAACTGGGTAATAATGATGGCCAGTCCAATTTGCAAGCCAACGCCTAAAACAATGTCCCGCTTTTGAACAGCTGCCCGGTTTTCACTAAAAAGCCAGGCAATACCGAGAAAAACCAAAATTCCGAAAACACCTTGTCCTATCATTGGCTGCCTCCTTAACCGGATTGTTATTTTTCTCAAGAGTATACAAAATCCACCCCGAAAAGCGAGCAGAAAACTAGGGGCGCCGGAAACGGCTCTTTAATCTATGGATTTTTATTCCGAATGGATTGAGAGGGAACCTAACGTTCCGTCATAGAGTTTTGGAAAGCCCGTTTGAGAGGTTTCATAAAATAGTCCCACACGGACTTCTGGCCCGTCAGAATATCGACTTCCACCAGCATCCCGGGCAAAATGGAATAAGCTTTTCCATTTTTGATAAGAACATTGGAACTTGTCCGTAAAAGCACGCGGTAATAACTTTGTTCGCGTTTATCCGTTATCGTATCAGGACTGATTTCTGCCACCATACCATCCAACCCCCCATAACTACCGAAGTCATAAGCTGTCACCTTGATTGTCGCCGGCATTCCTACATACAGGAAACCCACATCGCCTGGCGCAATTTGGGCCTCTACTATTAAAGGATCGTTCAAAGGAACAATATCCAGGATCGTTTCCCCTGGCTGAATAACGCCTCCCACGGTCCGCACTTTAAGGTCACGTACCGTTCCCATGATAGGTGACTGAATTTCCGTACGTTTTACGCGATCCTGACCTGCCGTTTGGGCGCCTCTGGCTTCCGCTAGTTTTGCTTCAACTTCCCGAAGCTCTTGTAAATCATCATTGCGGTAACGGAGTCTCGTTTGGTCCAACCGGTCTTTGGCCTGCTTTACCGCCACTTTTTGTTTATTAACCGTAACTTTCAACAGCTTTAGTTGAGCTTCTTGCTCAACCATATCCCTCATAAGCTTGAGATAATCCATTCTTGAGTAGATTTTTTTATCAGCAAGAGGCTGGGTTATTTTTACCTGTTCTGCAATAAAAGCATGCTGGTGTTTGGCATCCTTTAATTTTGTTCTGGTTTCCTTCAATTCCTGTTTTTTGATTTCATAATCTTTTTGAGAAATGCTCAGGTCATTCTGCTTTTTCTCATAACTGGACATAAATCTTTCTTGCTCTTGAAACGCAAGGTTGGGAGCGTTTAACATAAGATCCTGGCTCGGTATAAACGATTGCATATTAGAAATTTGGGTCCGCAAGCGTTCAGCCGTGGCGAGAAACCGATAGTAATTCTCAAGGTCTTGCGTATATTTAGCTTGAGAAATAGTTGTATCCAGACGAACCAGAACCTGGCCTGGCGCTACAATTTGGCCATCATGAACGAGAATTTCCTTAACAATTCCCCCCTCAAGGTTATTAATTGTTTGAATATGAGTGGACGAAATGATTTTTCCCGTTCCTTTTGTTACCTCACGTAATTCAGCTAAATAAGCCCAGACCATAAAAAAAATAAAAAATAAAAAAATCATTTTTTGGGCTAGATAGGTTTTTTTATGCCCTACCCGTAAAAAAGCCGCTGCACGCGGAGGTAAAAAGTCCAGATCGAGTTCATCAGAGGGGCCCGTCATTGAGCGCTTTCCCTGGTTGCTGCTGCTGGGGCGCCCCCCCCTTTGCTAACATTTCTAAAATCTGGTTCCGGGGACCATCAGCAATGACATGCCCTTGATCAATGATCAGGATGCGATCCACCAAACTTAAAATGGAATTGCGATGGGTCACCACAAGGAGCGTTTTATGAGGAATATGCATTTCCAATCGCTTTATGAATTGATATTCTGATTCGGGATCCATAGAAGCGGACGGCTCATCCAGGAGCAGGATGGCTGGATCATGGAGGAGGGCCCTTGCTACCCCGACGGACTGGCGCTGACCTCCCGACAACCCGGATCCTCCTTCTCCAATAGGCATATCGTATCCTAAAGGATGATAGCGTATAAAATCATCAACGCCTGAAATTTTGGCGGCTTTCAAAATTTGCGCATCATCCGATGTAGCCCGGGCAATGGCGATGTTTTCCCGGACAGTTCCTCGAAATAAGTAGATTTCTTGAGAGACGTACCCGATAGCCGCGCGAATTTCAACGGGATCAAGCTGACGCATATCAATCCCATCAATCAAAATGGTGCCTGAACTCGGTTGATAGAGACCCAAAATCAATTTTTCAATCGTCGTTTTTCCTGATCCCATCCGTCCAACGAGAGCAACCTTTTCCCCTGCCTTAATTTTAAAGGACATATTTTTCAGGGCTTTAAGCTTTTGGTCTGGATAAGAGAAATCCACATCAACAAATTCAATATTTCCTTGCAATGTGTCTCTATGTATATACCGCATGCTGGAAGGACGTTCCGGCGGTAAATTCACAAGGTGATCCAGCAACTTTAAAGCCGTATATGCCTGGTTAAACCGGGCTGTTAAAGCAACCACGCTTCCCATGGACGCCACCGCCCGCGTCGTTAAAATAGTGGCGGCAATTAACCCCCCCACCGTTAAAGCGCCAGCAGCAACTTCATATACGCCAATAACAATCAAAAAAACATAGGCTGCATTTTGAATAAAAAAGATCGCATTAGAAGAAAACAGAGTCATATAGTATACTTTATTAGCGGCAAGGGCTGTCCCTGAAACAGACTGTTCCCACTTGTGCAGCATCCGCCCTTCTGCATTTAAAGCCTTAACGGTTTCCAACCCTGTGAGCGATTCCATTAAAATGCCATGCTTGTACTCCATTTGTGATGAAAGACTCTTGACCGAACCTTTTAAGGAAGGTTGCATGGCGGAGCTAATGAATAAAATTAAGATAATGGCAATAACAGGAACTGTAACCATTGACCATGAAATCATCCCAATGGCAATCAAAAACAGAATCCCGAAAGGAATATCAACCAAACTCACAATAGTCGTAGAGGAAAAAAATTCCCGAACGCCTTCAAATTCCCTTAAATAGTGGGCAAGCCCTCCTGCAGAAGGGGGACGGTGCATAAATTGCAGCCCCAGGATACGTTCATATAAAAAGCTTCCCAACAGAACATCTGCATTTTTTCCAGCAATATCAATGAAATAACCACGAATCATTCGCAAGATAAAGTCAAATAAATAAACAATAAAAATGCCGACGGATAATACGAATAGCGTGTCAAAAGCTTTGTTTGGCAAAACTCTATCGTAAATATTCATTGCATACAAAGTACCTGCCAACAAAAATATATTAATCAATGCTGATGAAAAAATAACTTGAGTATAAATCGAGCTAAAAACTTTTAAAGTATCCCAAAACCAGGATAAGGGGGTCTCCGTTTCTTCTATTGATTGCAAGGGCTTGTGCGCTATGAGTATTAATTTACCTGTATAGAGTTCCCTTAATTCTGATACCAGCAGCGTTTGGGGCGTTTGCTTATCTTCCGGAAAATAGACAACCGCATTATTCTTATCCAGCGTGGCAAGGACACAAGATTTTTCACCCTGCAACAAGAGGATGCACGGTAAGAATAAAGAAGAAATTTGCTTAAATTCTTTTTCAGCAATTTTGGACTTGAAGTTAAACCGTTGCGCTGCCCGTAACACTAAAGCAGGCGGGAATCCGGAAGGACCAACCGGCAACCCCGCTTTAAACGACTGAGCAGAGACGCGATAATTCAACAAACCTGAAATAATTTCCAGGCAATAGAGCAGGCCATCCCCGTACTGCAGATCTTTTATCGGTTCTGTCTGGCGGTCTTCTGCCATAAAGTATCCCCCTCATCATACCTTGCCCTTCCATCAAACCACATAAAAAGTTTCAGCAGGATTAATTACAGATAAAAAAATGCATAAAATTTTTAATAAAATGTTAGCATTAAAAGGGAGGGAACCTTGAGGCGATGATATGACAAGAAAAATCCTAACCCAGAGGGGGCCATTCTTTATTTTTTTTATAATGTTATGGCGTATGACTACAGCTGGCGCTGCTGTCATCCCGCAAACAGGTTGGCCTCACCATCAAACAAATGCCACAGACCCATTTGATTCCAAAACATATCCCGAAGATTATAAATACAAGAGACCCTTAAAAATGTCCGCTACGACGCTTCCTAAAATCGTAAAGGAAGCCTTAACGCACCATCCTAGCATTGAAGCTGATAAAGAAGCCCTTAACGCCACAGATGATGTTATTGACCAGGCATCAGCCGGCTATATGCCTTCTGTTGATTTGCGCGTAAGCCTTGGACGGGATCATATCCGGCGTGACTTCAAAGTTAATGCTTTAAGCCCTACCGGAAGCGCTGGCTCGCTTTCAACAACACGCAGTGACCCCTCCATTACAATTCGCCAAATTTTATTTGATGGCAGGGGGACAGCTTCGCGTGTGGGCCGCGCTCGTTCCCAACGTCATCAAGCCCATGGAACATTAGGAGTGACAACAGATACAGCCATGGTTGACGCCGCTTCCGCCACCATCGATGTTCGCCGTCTGCAACGTCTTTTACGCATCGTTGATCATAATATCCAGTTTCACCAGGCCATGAAAGCGAATGTGAAAGAAATAGTCCAGGTAGGGGCCGCCCCCGCCTCAGATCTCTTTCAAGTAGAATCCCGTTTACAAGATACGTTTGTGTCCAGGGCCAATATTCAATCCGACCTGGAAGTTGCCCGGGCAAAATTTATTGAAGTTGTTGGGAAGGAGCCTCCCGACTCTATCAGACGTATCCATTTACCGGGTTACCTGACTTCTACCACTGTTGAAATGGCTGTTCGGATGGCTTTAGACAATAATAATTCAGTCAAGGTCGCAAAAAGTAACGTCCAGATCGCAGAGATGAGCCATCAGGAAACAAATTCAAAAATGGTTCCCACCATTACTTTTGAATTAGAAGGCGAGAGAGACCAGAACATGGGGGGAACGAGCGGGTTTCAAAAGCGATTTACCGCTATGCTCGTTGCCCGTCACAATTTGTTTAATGGGGGAGCGGATTTTGCAAAATCCCGTGAAACAGTAAAGCGTCTGGCGGAAACCCGCGCCCGTTTAAGCCTTGCGCGCCGACAAACAGAACGCACGATCCGCGCCGCTTGGGGAGAGGCTAAAAATGCGCGGGCCAAATCTGCCCACCTGACCAAACTCATTCGAGAAAAGCGCCATCTTCGGGATTCCTATCTTAGTGAATTTACCGTTGGCAAACGTACACTGATTGATATTTTAGATGCCGCCAATGACGTATTTATAACAGAAGCAAGCCGTACCACGGTCGATGCCACTTGGGATATGAATGTTGTTGTCTTGAGCGTCGGCACATCCCAGTTCAAGGGGTATATTAACAGAACAGAAGAAAGCGGTCCAGGTGAAAGCGAATTAAATGATGAAGCTTCAACATATTATACGTCAAATTCAGAGCCTTCCCTCTATCTGGTTCCTTACCATACGCCGCCTCAAAAGAATGCGCTGAAGCCCAAAAAAAATAACAAAATAAAAAATATGCCACTCAAAAGAAAGAGTATTTTTGAAATAAGAAAAGAAGAGCGGCAAAACGCTCTTCCCGTTAAGTCAAATGCTTAGGATGGCCTTATCTCCTTTAAAAACTAATCTATTCCGCCTCTATTCTCCGTGAGCGCATCCGTTTGAAAAGCCAAAGAGGTCTAAAGCGGCTGGGGAGAAACGAGTATAATGTTTTCATATACCCGTTCGTTCTTGCTCTAAACGAGACGCTCCAATTGCCGCATTGCATAACTCAACATTCCTAAATCCGAATGCCCGGCGGTTTTAATGTTTGAGAGGATCGGGTGAATGCGATGAATGTTATCTTTGTGTTTTTGCATCCAGGTATCGACATCGCTATCTTGAATTTCCGTAATGACCCGATTTGTTAGCTTAACCTGAATTTGAGCCAAATCATCAATTAAGATGGTTCGGGCGCTGCGTTGCCATTCAGACTCAGCATGAATCTGCGCCGCTTGCATTGTTAACCAATCCAGGCCAATTTTTGAGCGTAATGTAAAATACGTTTGAGCAATAGCTGCCGGATTGTGGTATTTCTTACCCAGGATCATAATGTCCAGCAAGGCAGGAAAGAAGGGAATCATGGATAAGTTACGGGCGATATCCGCTGGTATGCCTATATGGATGAAACTTTGATTTCTCAAATTAAAAATATGTCGCTGATCTCCATGAAGCTTATCGGGAACTTGGGATAACAGGGTATGAAGACCTGTAAAGTTTGTATGCTTTATATCCGGATGACGCAGGAACCATAAAATAATTTGTTCTAATGACTGATTAATGTCTAGCAGGACTTGAGTTTGGATATCCACCACCATAAGAGAGTCAAGGCTGTCAATTTGATCCCACAATTTTTTAAGTTCTAAAATGGGGCAAGCCAGGAAAAAAGCTCTCATAACCTCTATATCGCTGACCCCGCAAGTTTGGCTTATATCATAGATAAAGGCAGGGCCAACACGGTTGATGATTTCGTTTGCCAGAACAGTCGCGGTGATTTCACGCCGCAACGGATGGGCATTAATGGCTTTAGAAAATCTCTTTTGAATAATTTCGGGAAAATATCCATGAAACCAGGATAAATAACCCGGCCCGTCTGGCAAGGTTGAATTTAAAATCTTTTCATACAACGCAATTTTAGAATAGGCCAGCAAGACAGCTAACTCGGGCCGCGTCATTCCCTGGTTGCGCGTACGGCGTTGCTCCAGCGTTTCATCATCGGGGAGGGCTTCCAGGAAACGGTCGAGTCCAACATCTGTTTCCAGATTTCGCATCAAAGACTGGTACGTATTGATGCCTGATGATTTTCTTGATTCCAGAATAGTTAAAATTTGCGTTTGACGATAATTATCCGCTAACACCAATCTGGCTACATCGTCCGTCATTTTTTTTAACAGATCATTGCGTTCATTTCGAGAAATCGTATGGCCAAGCGTACTAAAGAGGATTTTCAGGTTAACCTCATGGTCGGAGCAATCAACCCCTGCGGAATTATCAATCGCATCGGTATTGAGGTATCCCCCTTTGAGGGAAAATTCAATGCGGGCGCGTTGTGTCATGCTCAGATTGGCCCCTTCTCCAATAATTTTAGCCTGGACGGATTTTGCATCAACCCGAATGTCATTATTTGATCGGTCCCCGACCTCTGAATGCGTCTCAGCCGTCGCTTTAATAAATGTTCCAATGCCGCCAAAATAAAGTAAATCAACGGGCATGCAGAGGAGGCGCTTGATTAATTCATCCGGGCTGATTTCTGTGTGGGAAATGCCGAAGGCTTTACGAACCTGGGGGGTGGTCTTAATAGATTTTACCGAGCGTTCAAAAACGCCCCCTCCTGCAGAAATAAGCTCTGAATTATAATCTTTCCAACTCGATTGAGGCATTTCAAATAAACGGTTGCGCTCATGAAAGCTTATTTCCATATCGGGATTAGGATCCAGAAAAATATGTTTATGGTTAAACGCTCCCAACAGGCGAATTTTACGGGATTGCAACAAACCATTTCCAAACACGTCTCCCGCCATATCGCCCACTCCCACAACAGTAAAAGGCATAGTTTGGCAATCGCGCTTGAGTTCCCGGAAATGACGTTTGACGGATTCCCACACTCCCCGCGCCGTTATCCCCATCTTTTTATGGTCATAACCTGCAGACCCTCCTGATGCAAAGGCATCATCCAGCCAGAATCCATACTCATTCGAAATGGCATTGGCGATATCTGAAAATTCTGCTGTACCTTTATCAGCGGCCACAACCAGGTAGGGGTCATCTTCATCCAGGCGGATGACTTGCAAGGGGTGGACAACCTTCCCTTTAACCAGATTATCCGTAATGTCTAGCATGCCGCGCATCATCATTTGATAACAGCTGACAACTTCTTGCATCAATTGTGAGCGGTCTGTGAATTTGGCTTGATTTTTTACCACAAAGCCCCCTTTGGATCCCAAAGGAACAATGACGGAATTTTTGACGGTTTGAGCTTTCATTAACCCTAAAATTTCGGTACGGAAATCTTCTGGCCTATCTGACCATCGAATTCCCCCACGCGCGACTTTGGCGCCCCGTAAGTGTAGAGCTTCAACGCGCGGAGAATAGACAAAGATTTCATATAAAGGGCTTGGATGGGGAAGGTCAGTTAACTTGCGGCAGTCAAATTTAAAGGACAGATAAGGCTTTAAGTCCTCTGCTTTAAAATTTCCGGTTTCTTTTGTTTGAAAATAGTTAGTCCGAACTGTTGCTTCAATGGCATTGAGAACGCGGCGCAAAATGCGGTCATGATCCAGACGCTTAATAGCTTCTAAGGAACGATTAATATCTTTGAGCAAGTAAACCCTTTCTGAATCATTGGCTTTGGAATGCTTCAACGCAAACCGCGTTTCAAATAACTCAACGAAATAACGGGTTAAATCTGGATACTGTGAAAGCGTCTCTTCCAGATATCCAAGAGAATAAGGCAATTGGACCTGGCGCAAGAATTTCAGGTAAGCCCGTATCAAGGTAACCTGGCGAACATTTAATCCTGCCTTTAAAATGAGTTGATGTAAGGTATCATTTTCAGATGTTCCATTCCAGATATGATGAAAAGCGCTCATTAAGTTACTATGATTTGCTTTCCAATTTTCAATATCGTGAGAGTCAACTTCAAAATCATGAATCCATACGGGATATCCATCTTTTTCTAAAACATAAGAAGTCTCTCCAATAATCTGGAGGCCCAAGTTTTGTAAAATAGGCAGCAAAGTTGACAGGGAAAGAGAACGACGGGCGTGGAAAATTTTCACTCTCAAGTTTTTATGATGCTTATCTTTATAAAGGTAAAGGTCAATCGGCGTCGCATCTGTGAGTTTTTCAATGTAGCTAATATCTGTAAGAGCTTGCTCTGGTTTAAATACCTCCATATAGGTTATGGGGAAAGCTTTTTGGTAACGCGCTAGTAAGGTAGCTGTATTCACTTCATCATAACGACTATTAATGAGACGTTCTAAATAATCTTCCCAGCCTAAAGCTGCTTCTAGGAGCGCCTTTTCGATCTCCACCTGGTTGTAGGAAACCACACAAGGTTCAGAAAAACTAACGACAAAGATAAGCCGCGCATAATCCAGTTCATCAAGCAGGACGTTATCGGAAGTGGTTTTTCCCTTAAGGTGTTGTTCTAAAATTTTATAAATACGGCTTTTTAAAGCAACGCTATATTTTTCTTTGGGTAAAAAAACCATGACTGTGATGTAACGACCATAGATATCGGGGCGAATTGACAGAGTTAAGGAATGCTGGTCACTCATGTTCAGCACATTTTGGCCCATATTATAAATATGCTCTTCATCTAAATAGAATAATTCATCCCGCGGAATACCATTTAAAATGTTAATCAAAGTTTTCCCATCATGCCATTGAGGAGCAAGACCAAACTGATTAAAGACGCGTTGCACCTTGTGACCGATAACGGGAGTGTCAAAAGCTGAACCTGTGAAGGCTATTTTTGTGAAGATGCCGATAAATTGATAAAGCCCCTGGGGATTGCCAGCGTGATCCAGGTCAAGGACCTCAATGGAGTCAATCCGGGAAGCGCGATGCACTGTGGACCGGGCATTGGTTTTTGTGATTGACAAAATAGGCCGCTTTGAGGAAGTTATCTTGTTTTTATTGTCCACTAAACGTGTCCGGCAAAAAATAGGGGTGACCTCATCCTTGTTTATAAAAGCGTCGTCTCGAAATAATCCTAACCGCAGGAGAGTGGAACGGGTTTCTAAACACGAAATTGAAGAACCTGCCTCATGATTTTTTATAATTTTCTCCGGGAGGGTGAGGGGAAAAAAACGGCTGCCTAAAAAAACGAAACGTCCATGTTCCAGCCAACTGAGAAGTTCTTTCAAGTCGTTACGTTCCAGGGAAGAGGGGAATTTTTTAGTGACGGGAAGTTTTGTAATAAGATTGCGTAAGTGATGAAGCTGGTCTTTCATGAGCGGCCAATCAGAAACCACATTACGAACTTGTGTAATTAAGTCATTTATTTCTTTCAAAAGATTACCAATTTGTTTCTTTTTTAAATTTGATTTTATTTGTATGAACGCAACGGATTCAGGCTGATTATTTATATTGATATTATTATTTTTTAATTTGGTCCTTTTGGGGTTAGAAAATATTTCTTGGCCCATACTTGCAGGGCTTCTTTGGTCAAGCCCTGTTAACGGGTGTATTTCTTTTAAATCGACTACGGAAATCAGCTTACCGTCCTGGTTCCGTTGAACGCCTAAAACGGGGTGTACGATGAGTTCTGTTTTGAAACCATTTCTATCCAGGAAGGCGCTAATACTGTCGATTAAAAAAGGCTGATCCAGATTCACCATAAAAATACCGAGGCGGGGCACCTTATGATGGTTTAATTTATATTCTTTGATTTTAACGAGAGATTCGAAAGGCTGGCGTATCTGAAAGAGCTTCCAGGCTTCCTGGACGATTGATATCAATTCTGATAGCAGCGTTTTTTGAAGATACTCTATAGGGACGCGCTTAAAAAAGTGCTGGGCAAATATATTAAGGTTTCCATTTTCATGAGGAAGTTTACCATGAATCTGCTGACAAACTGCTGCAATTAAATTAGATTTTGAGTCAAAGGTGGCCATAAGAACAAAGCCTCACAGGATAAATCTGTTTAATGAGATGCATCTATTCTTATTTTACAGAGTAGAGAGTTAAGATTGAGTAACGAAACGCCATAGCTTATCAGTTCCGTGCCGGATACCAATACGGGGAGTGGCCATAAAATCAGGCTTGAGGGCGTCATCACAGATATAAAAATAATCGGATGTCATTAAGTCAACCGCATTGTGGTCTTTCGTTATCTTCAAATGACGGCAGAGTTTGCCCGGCCCTTGAAGGGTTGTTGTTTCTACTTTAAGCCCCCGAATCAAAACTGCAGCAGCAATGCCTTCAGGCTCAGTTACAATATTTAAACAGTGATACATACCATAAATGAAATAGACATAAGAATATCCAGCCGGACCAAACATCGGCGTATTGCGGGGCGTTTTTCCCCTATAGGCGTGACAAGCTGGATCATTATCCTGATGATAAGCTTCCGTTTCTGTGATAATGCCAGAATAATTTTGAAAAATAAGACGCTTGCCAAGCAGGTCTTGGGCTACTTGAACAGTCGGACGAAGGAAAAATGAACGCTCCAGGCGCTGCGTGGTCATCATCTTAATCAATATGTTAAGGGAAAGTTTTCCGCTTCTTATGAATGAAAATCCGGGTTTTTATTCCTGGTGGATGCTGGAGCGGGCGAAGGGATTCGAACCCTCGACCCCAACCTTGGCAAGGTTGTGCTC
>CAYRJJ010000019.1:0-20547 GCA_964424515.1 uncultured Candidatus Finniella sp.
GTACCGGAAGCGCAAAAATCACGCCGCAGATGGCTCAAAAATCGAAGAAGAAATGTAAATGTTCATTTTTCTAGATCCTTAATGCCTTTATTTTAAAATACGGCGAGCATTGCGTTATAGCATCCCAGGCGCTTCTATTCTGCGCCCTACAACATAAAATAAGTTACTTCTTGCCGTTCGCTCTTGAGCGTAGCCATCCGTTTTTCACATGGATTGCCCAGTCGAAGAATGAACCGGAAGAAGTTACTTAATGAATTAAATAAATCTTGAAATTCAAAAAAAACCGCCTTTCATCCCGAAATCTTTTGTCACATTTTACCTGCTTCTTTACGGGTCGGCTGTGCTAAAAGTAGGTATAAGAGGCTCCAATAGATCAAAGGAATAAAAATGGTCGCAATTTTAATTCTTGCTGCCGGACAAGGCTCCCGCATGGTTTCTGATGTGCCCAAAATTTTGCATCCCCTCGGGGGGAAAGCTATGGTCCATTATGTGATTGATGCAGCGCTTGGGATTCACTCCGAGGAAGCGTCCGCACAAGCTGTTGTGGTGATTTCCCCGACTTTGGATGCGGCAACCGTGCAAGGAGAGAGAGCCATCACGACTGTCGTCCAGCCTCAATCTCTTGGAACAGGCCATGCGGCGCAAATCGGCATGGAGGCATTTTCACAAACGCCTGAAACTGTTTTAATATTATATGGGGATACGCCTCTGGTGGAAGCGGAATCCTTACGCGCTGTTGTCGAATATCATCAAAGCCGCCCCTGGCCCTGCCTGACGGTTGTTGGCATGCGTCCGGAAATTCCTGGCGCATATGGCCGTATTGTGGCCGATGAATCCGGCCAGATCGACCGTATTGTAGAATATCGTGATGCGTCTGAACCTGAACGGGCCATTTCCTTATGTCATTCGGGCGTTATGGTTGCGGATGGCGCGTTACTGAAACGCCTTGTTTCGAAACTGTCTGCCCGGAATGAAGCCGGTGAATACTATTTGACGGATGTCGTCGCCCTTGCCCGCCATGAAGGCATGACTTCCTGGGTCATTGATCTGCCAGCGGGATCCCTTCAAGGCATCAACACGCGCATTGACCTTGCCGTTGCGACCCGCATTTTACAAGAAAGATGGCGGCGCCGCTTTATGGAACAAGGCGTAACACTGGTTGACCCGTCGAGCGTTTTTTTCTGCCATGACACCAAAATCGGCCGGGATGTTACCATTAGCCCGAATGTCACCTTTGGCGAGCGCGTAACCATTGGGAACCGCGTCCATATTTTACCCGGATGCCATATTGAGAAATCCACGCTTGGCCATGAGGTAACGGTCGGGCCATTTGCCCATTTACGGGAAGGAACCGTTTTGGGCGACCAGGTATCCATTGGTAACTTCGTTGAAGTCAAAAGTACAACCATCGGATGCCAGACGAAGGCTAAACATTTATCTTATCTGGGGAATGCAACCATTGGGGAAAATGTTAATATTGGCGCGGGCGTCATTACATGCAACCACAATGGCTTTTTGAAATCCCAAACAAAGATAGGGGACAGGGCTTACATTGGCTCCGACAGCTGCCTCATTGCGCCTGTCTCTGTTGGCGCGGGCGCAATTGTAGCTGCTGGCAGCGTTGTCAACGCCGATGTTCCCGATAATGCCCTCGCCATTGCCCGGGAACGCCAGGAAAATAAATTGAAGTGGGCGACCCGGTTTCGGGCCCGTTATACGTAGGAGGAAGATACATGTGCGGTATTGTGGGAATAATCAGTCAAAGCAGTGTCGGGCCAAAACTTTTGGAAGGATTGAAACGCCTTGAGTACCGTGGCTATGATTCGGCTGGCATCGCCACACTCACGCAAGGACGCATTGAGCGCCGTCGTGCTGAGGGCAAGCTGAAGCAACTGCAAGACTTGGTAGAACACAGTCCTATCTCTGGAACGCTCGGCATTGGCCATACCCGTTGGGCAACCCATGGGGCGCCCACTCACGAAAATGCGCATCCTCATGCGAGTGACCAGGTTGCCGTTGTTCATAATGGCATCATTGAAAATTACGCTGAACTGAAAGCAGGTTTAATTTCTAAAGGCCATACTTTTCAAAGCCAAACAGATACGGAAGTCGTTGTCCACCTCCTGACCCATTACCTGAATGAAGGAAAAACGCCGCTTGCCGCCGTTCGGCAAGCCGTGAAAGAACTGAGAGGGGCTTTCGCTTTCGCCATTCTCTTTCGGGACCATGCGGACATTATGATTGTTGCGCGTCGGGGAAGCCCCCTTGTCATTGGCTATGGGGACCAGGAAATGACTATTGGTTCCGATGCCCTCGCCCTGGCTCCCTGGACGCGGCAACTCTGCTACCTGGAAGAAGGGGATTACGCCCTTGTTACCAAAGACGGCGCTGAAATTTATGACCACACCGATGCATTGGTCGAACGTTCCATCCGCACATCCCCTTTTTCCGGGGACACAGTTGGCAAAGGGACGTACCGTCACTTTATGCTGAAAGAAATTTTTGAACAGCCTACGGCCATAAGTGATACCCTCAATTCCCTGATCGACCAAACGACGGAAACGATTCACTTGCCGAACCTGTCTTTTGACTGGCAAGATGTTCCGCGGTTGACCATCATCGCTTGTGGAACCGCTTTTCTGGCTGGCATGACCGCTAAATACTGGTTTGAGAAATTTGCGCACCTGCCGGTTGATGTGGAAATCGCCTCAGAATTTCGCTACCGCGACCCTTATTTAACGCCAGGGGGCGTGGCTTTATTTATCTCTCAATCCGGAGAAACCATTGACACGCTGTCCGCCCTTCACCTGGCGCTTGAAAAGCAACGCCATACCCCGAACCATACCCTGGCTATTGTGAATACGCCTGAAAGCTCTATGGCCCGCCAAGCCCAAAATATTATTTTGACGCAAGCCTGGCCAGAAATTGGCGTTGCTTCAACAAAAGCTTTCACCTGCCAACTTGCCGTACTCGCTTGTTTAGCGATTAAGGCGGGACGGGCGCGGGGGGTTCTGTCCGAAACCCAAGAGCATACCCTTGTGCAAAGCTTGTTCTCGGCGCCTTCCCATATCGTTAAAGTTTTGCAAAACGACGATAAAATTCATGGCCTGGCGCACCACATCCGATTGGCCCATAGCGCCCTCTATCTGGGGCGGGGAACGAGCTATCCCATCGCTTTGGAAGGCGCCTTGAAGTTGAAAGAGTTATCCTATATTCATGCGGAAGGTTATCCTGCGGGAGAAATGAAGCACGGGCCAATCGCTTTAATTGATGAAGAGGTTCCCGTTATCATCCTCGCGCCTCAAGATGGGTGGTTTGAGAAAACGGTCTCCAACATGCAGGAAGTTTTAGCGCGCGGGGCTTCCGTTATTTGCTTTACGGACGAAGCTTCAGAAGCGGAGATCCAGGCGTTGAGCGGTAAAATTCAAACATTCGCCCTGCCTCCAGCAGATGCATTCATTACCCCTATTATTTACACCATCCCCTTACAGCTTTTGGCGTATCACGCCGCCCTCCTTCGGGGCACAGACGTAGACCAGCCACGGAACTTGGCAAAGTCCGTCACGGTTGAGTAGGGGCTTAGGAAGGTGGGTTGCGCCCGCTAAACGTCACCTTAAAGAATAACAATAACAGGAACGCCGGGTTGGAAAATTAAATGAGAGTACGGAATAGGACTCCATTATTTTTTCTTTTTACTGGAGGGTTTCGAGGCGGATTCCCCGCTTGACCTCTCCGCGGGCCCCTAAAGGCGGAAGTTGCGTGTCCCCTACAAAAATATCAATGCCTCCGGCATTGCCTGTATTGATGGTAACGCCAGGCTTTTCTGGCATTACATATACTTCTCCACTTTTCAATACCTTCATAAAAATGACATGGCCATCTTCACCCCGGATTTCAATCCAGGCAGGTTCTTTGGCTTTCAATGTAATCTTTTTGGGGGACAAGGCATCAGGCGCTTCTTCTTTACCAATGGATTGAGCCAGAGTTTGTCTCTTTATAGAAGATTTATCATCTGATGGTATAAGATCGGGGAGCGCTTGAGACGGTAATATAGTCGGCAATTCGAGTGGTTGGGCCGGGCTATCTTCTTCAGAAAAAGAGGCAAGATCTGGTTCCTCCCCGTGGGGGTGGATTTCTGAATCATCCATGATGGTCTCATTTATGACGGATGAAGAGATTTTTACGGTCGGTTTTAAGAAGATATACCCCCCGACGCCCATCAAAAGAATGAAGACAGCTGACGCCATAAGAATAGGAAAGTTTGGTCCCTCGTCCATCTGCATGGGGGTTGGAACGTGGCTTCGCTGAGAGGTTTGTAAATTTGGTAAGATCCTGACGCGGCGGACTAGCTCATCCTCATCCAGGTTAAGCAGACGCGCATAGGTTCGAATAAACCCTAAAATATAAACGCGCCCGGGAAGATCAGAGAGTTGGCCTTCCTCCAGATTTACCAAATACCGCTGCCGGATACGAATTTTTTCAGCAACTTGTTTAAGCGTCAGGTTCTGTTCTTTCCGTGCTTCTGCGAGGGTCAAACCCACGTCTCGAAAGGCTGCCAGAATAATTTCATCAGGCTCCCGGCTTATTGATTCCCGCACTGCATTTCCAGGCCCCATCGTTGCCTTTGCTCCTGACGTATCTGTAATTTCTTATCACTTAGAGCAAAAAAATTAGCTCCTTGCAATGCATAAAACAAAAGTATAAAAAATTGCCCTGTAAGGAGAACAACCCGTTTAGCCGGTCAAAATCATTGCCTTTGTTTACTCGTCTTGGGCGGCGACAATCAACATATTTCCTTCTAACCCGACAACTTTGACGCTAACGCCCGCTGGCAGGTTCGGGCCTTTAACGCGCCATTTTGAATCTCCAACGGTTACGTGCGCATGGCCATTTACAACGGGAACATCCAGGGTAATGATTTGTCCCACAAGCTGTTGTCCACGGCGGTTGAGGAGCAAGGGAACCCCGCTGTTTGAAAGGTGGCATATAATTTTACGGCCTACAATTGTTACCAAAGGGGCAAAAATGCCAAACAAAACCAGCTGAATAGAAACAGATGTAAAGGGGAACAAAAAGATAATGCCTCCCAGCATGAAGGCTGTGATCCCGAGCCATAAAAAAAATGCTCCTGGCGCCATGACTTCAGTAGCAATCAGGATCAAACCAAACGTCACCCAATGCCAGTACTGTAACATCATAGAGGTTCTCCAACAGATGGTACGCTCGCCTTCGATTTTGCACGACCGGCTGGATGTTCAATGCTTGCCTCTTGCTTACTAGAAAAAGCTTCTTTCGCAACTTCCGCAATGCCGGCGATAGATCCAATGACGCTTGAAACTTCCATGGGCATGAGCAGCAACTTTTGATTGGGTGAATGAGCGAAAGCATGAAGGGCTTCTACATATTTTTGGGCAACAAAATAATTGATAGCCTGAACCGACCCTTTATGGATAGCCGCCGACACGTCCGATGTCGCCTTCGCTTCCGCCTCGGCCAATCGTTCCCGCGCTTCAGCATCCCGTTGCGCAGATTCCCGTCGTCCCTCCGCTTCCAAAATCATCGATTGTTTCACTCCTTCCCCTTTCAAGATACGGGCCTGCCGGTCCCCTTCCGCTGCTAAAATCGCCGCCTGGCGTTCACCTTCCGCTTCCAGGATCAAGGCACGCTTGTCACGCTCCGCTTTCATTTGACGGCCCATGGAATCAATCAAATCACGCGGGGGCTTAATATCTTTAATTTCAATACGTGTAACCTTCGTTCCCCAAGGGGATGTGGCCTCATCCACAACAGCTAACAATCGTGCATTAATGACTTCCCGATGGGATAATAATTCATCAAGGTCCATCGATCCCATAACCGTGCGGATATTGGTCATGGTTAAGTTTAAAATCGCATTCGCCAAATTCGCCACTTCATAGGCTGCTTTTGCAGCGTCCAGCACCTGGTAAAACACAATCCCGTCTACCGTGACGGCCGCATTATCTTTTGTAATAACATCTTGAGAAGGAACATCAAACACAGCTTCCATCATATTGATTTTGGCCCCAATTCTATCCACAAGGGGGACGATCAAATGTAATCCTGGGGAAAGGGTGCGCGTATAGCGCCCAAACCGCTCTACTGTATACTCATATCCTTGCGATACGATCCGCACAGACCGCCCTACAATCAGAATCGCCAGCAATCCAAAAATACCTGCAATCATTTCACCTGTCATAGCCGCTCCTTAATTTATATTATTCTACAATTTATATTATTCTACTTTACCTTATTTATCTTAAGAAAAAGTAAGAATTTAACATAAAAGAGGCGCTTTTAAGCCGCGCCCCAATAGCGGATCCGCCCCGTATCTACATGAACGAATTCCGTATACCGCCCCACCCCACCAGCCCGCAAAGACCTGGCAGCTTCCTGGACTTGTTTGAGTGTATGGCCCGGCACATAAATATCCGCCGCTTTGCCATAAATATGCTGGCTATTTTTGGCAACCCCACGGCCATGGGCTTTCAGCATGTTATTGCTTTTGGGAGAACGATAACCCGAAATCAGATGGAATGGCTCGAGGGCGCCCAATTGTTTTTGAATTTTCTGCAGGACGTGTAAAAGATTTGTATCAATTTCGTGAATGGTTTGGGTTCGATGGTCCCGGAACAGCCTGTTAATCTCTTTCAAAGCATCCAGATTGTAAGTCCCTTCAGCCCAAAAAATGCACTTCTTTAACGACTCCCCTGTGTGGCGATTATAAAAACTTAAAAATAAGTCTTGATTCTTATTGGCAGGAATCAAAAGTGAGGGAGTTACTTCACTATCCCCCCCAAACCCGAGAGATTTTGGAATCAATAGCGTGGGCGCCGCAACAACAGAAAGACCAGCGCTTCCCGTTACTTTTAAAAACGTTCGCCGACTCAGGCTCATATCTTTATATTCACTGTTGAATAGCGAATTTTTAGAAGCCATTTCACCGCCTTTCAAATTTTTAGGGATAGATCCTATTTGTAAGCGTTTTAAATCCGTTTGTCAAATTACGGCTCGTTCTGTACGCCTCCTTAACGCTGAAATTTCTTGAAGGGTAGAATATATTTGTCAGTTTGAGCCAGGCACCCGGAAACCTGGCAAATAGCCAGGGACCTTCCCGTCTATCGCCTTGTTTTTTCCGCGCCTAATAGAACCGTCACAGCTTTTGCCAAAGCCGCCGGCGCAATCGTATGAGGAAAAGATTTTATGAAATGACCTTCCCTGTCCATTAAATAAATCAACGTACTATGATCCATCAAATAGTCCGCCATCGTCCCGTCCGGCTTGGCTTTTGCCGCATAAACCTTATAGTTTTTCAAAACAGGCGTAACTTCTTGAGAGGTTCCCGTTAGCATCGTAAATTTGGGATGGAAATTACTTGCGTATATCTTAAGGTTCTCAACCGTATCCCGCTGTGGATCAATAGTGACAAAAATTGGCGCGACTTCCTCAAGATCCCGTTTCAAAGCGGTTAAAGCGCTCGACATATTTTGAAGGCCAAGGGGACAAATATCAGGACAAAAACTATAACCAAAATAAATCAATTGGTACTTGCCGTGAAACTCTGACGTTGACCGCTTCATACCATATTGATCTGTCAGCGTAAAGTTTCCACCAATCTGAGGCGCTCCCTGCCCCAAACGGTCTTGAACAGTAACAGCCGCCTGCTCACCAAGCTGATGGTAAATTAGCCAGAAACAAGCCAAACCTAAACTTAAGGAAAGACACCCCCATTGGACGAGCCGTCGTATCCGCATGTCATTCTCCTTCACGTTCAACATTAACATGAAAGCATATCAGAACGTATGGATTAAAATCTGAGCCGCAAGACCGCCATTCAGTAAATTGGCATAGTTTATACCTACCTGCATAAAACATCGGGATGGGCGCATCCGTTTCCGGCTACTCAGGAATTAAAATTCCTGATTTTGAAAAGGACTTCATGCCACAAAGAATTTTTTCGGCTTTTAAGCAAGATAACTCATTCTAGCATTCTTTGCATGCAATTTTAGCAGTTAGCATGGAAGTTTTTCTTATAGGAGTTGCAAGGCGCTTAAATTTCTAGTAATTTTTTATTTTTTTTAAAGAGTAAAATTTTCCTAAAAATCGCTTGCCAAAGAGCGGGTTTTTAATCTAGATAGTGTTTAAGTAGCGACAATATGATGCACTTTGGGTTATGGGGAAGAAATTGGCGCCCCTACTACAAGATGAAAAAAAATAAAATGGTATTAATTTTGTGCTAGTAAGCATAAAAAATAAAGTAATTAAAAAAATATAAAATTAAATACTTACAAGTCATAAATATAAAAGAAATCAACAGAAGACCACCTTTTCAGGTATACGTTTTCTACCCTGTCCGTTTCTGTTCTCCTTCCGTGCAGGGCGCAATAATGACACTAAAAGAATTTGAACGCTTATTAACTAAATATAAAATTAAAAGATTATAACGAATAAACAGTAAATAAAAAAACAGCGAATTAATTTATACTATAAAATTACTACATATAAAAAAGATAAAATTTACTTTAGTTAAAATTAAGAATTACTAGATTTAAGACATACATTAAATATAACTTTACTCATACTTTTTTTGCACATGCAAAAAAAAGAAATAAAAAAAGCAATTGTAACAGGCAACTTTTTGCGCAGATACCAACGGCTGGATTACCAAATCTACTCTCCTGGCTCTAAGAACAAGAAAGATGAAGAAAATGGACAACTTTATAATTAGCAAGCCTTGCAGATTTATGCCCATGTGTTTTTTTGCCGCGCCTCAACAATTCCTCACGCTGACATCTGCCTTAAGCCAGTTAAACGCGCCCTTATTTTTGAAAGGAGTCCCTGCCAACGCCTTTTGCATCTTATGTCTGTCCCCGCATCAGATGCAGTTTCTGCTCAAACGCCCATGTAGGACGTCCCCTTGAGCTTTTCCCTTCCTCACGGGCCTTTTGCCCTGTCACCCTTTTCCTGGGTGGGTAAAGGCATGGATGAGACCTTGATTTTACCCCTCACCCCCCTGGCGCTTATAGCGCTTGCCATGATCATGCTTATGGCATCCCTCTCTTTTTACGGATTAGTAGCGTCCCGAGATATACGCCATCTCAAGAAAGCGCTCGCGGTTACGCAGCTCGCGCTCGCCAAGGAGCAAAAAATCTCTTCTTTTGGCGCCCTGGCTGCAGCGGCTGCCCATGAGTTGGGATCTCCTTTAAGCACAATCTCTTTGGCCGCAAAAGAAATTATCTCTTCTTTATCCCTCGATAGCCCTTTGATGGAAGATGTCCAGCTTATCGTTAGCCAAGGGGACCGGTGTCGGCACATACTCGTTGAATTATCCCGCAGTATAAAAGAAGACTCCGCTCAACCTCAGCAGACCCTTTCTTTATCTGCCCTTATCGAATCTGCAGCCCAACCCCACAAATTACCCTATATTGAACTGATCATTAGCAAAGAAGGGCGAAGCCCCGAACCGCATTTTTATGCCTCGCCAGATTTGACCCATGGCCTGGGTAACATTCTCCAGAATGCTTTTCAATTCGCAAGTTCCACCGTTCGCGTATCATTACAATGGAATAAAGAGAATATTGAAGCCGTTATTCAAGATGATGGGCAAGGCTACCCGCCTAACCTTCTTCCGCGCCTCGGCGAGCCTCAGGCTTCTCAGCATAAGGATGAATCCAGGAAGGGAGAATATGTTGGTCTTGGCCTGGGTTTGTTTATTGCAAAGACCTTATTGTCGCAGCGTCAAGGGCAAGTCCACTTTTCCAATGACGGGGGAGCCCGGTGTTTGATAAGGTGGCCAAGCAGTATGGGGGTTGTGAAGACAAAAAAGAAGGATTAGGGTACCACCGATCAAGTTATTTCAAGCCATTATATAAGATCCTAGCAAGGGGAGGCAAACAATGTTTCAGATTGATAGTAACCTCGAAAAGTCGCTTCTTATCATTGATGATGATGGCCCTTTGCGGGAGCGTCTCGCCAAAACAATGACGAAGCGGGGGTTTATTGTGTCAATAGCTGACAGCGTAGCTCAAGCCCGCGCTTCTATAAGGTGGAACATCCCCAATTATGCAATCGTTGACTTAAAGCTAACTGATGGATCCGGCCTTGAGATTGTTGACCAAATTCATGCCGTAAATGACAAAGCGCGTGTTATTGTTTTAACGGGTTATGGCAACATTGCTACAGCCGTCACAGCGATTAAGCACGGCGCCACGGATTATTTACCAAAGCCTGCTGATGCAGACGCTATTGAACGCACCCTTATGAACCTCTCTCCTGACCTTCCTCCTCCACCAACAAACCCCATGTCCCCAGACCGCGTAAAGTGGGAACACATTCAACGTGTCTTCACGGAATGTGGAAACAACGTCTCCGAAACGGCCCGTCAACTCAAAATGCATCGACGAACTCTACAACGCATTTTAGCCAAACATGCCCCGAGAAATTGAGATCATTTAAAGTTTACTTTTTCTGGCATGTCTCAGCCATACGAATCGATCCCTGACCGTTTACTGAAATAATCCCTTGGTTTTTTTAGGTAGTTATTCCATAACCCTTCTTGGTCAGTTTGCTGCGAGGGTTTGAAAGTGATCAGTCATTCGCTTCTCTCTTCCTTTATCCCGCTAAATCAGGTATGAATACCTCCATGACACCCATTTCAAAGACGCAACTCCGCATCGGTTTATACCAACGGCGAGATCACTATAAGAAAACGTATGACTTGGAAACAAGCGGGCAAGCTATCCTGGGTAATCTGGTGTCTGCCGCCATTATCCCGCCAGGGGCGGTTATCGGAAGTTATTGGCCCGTAAAGTCAGAAGCGGATGCCCGTCCTCTTTTATCTTATTTCTATGACCAGGGTCACGTTTGTGCGCTACCTGTTATTCAGGCTTCTCAAAAGCCCTTGTTATTCCGGGAATGGCGCCCCGGTCATCTTCTCATCTCCGGGATCTATAATATCTTAACGCCTGATGAGAATGCGCCGCTCGTCATACCAACCGTTTTATTTGTGCCAGTCCTCGGGTTTGACCTTCATGGTAAC
The DNA here is from genome assembly GCA_964424515.1 of uncultured Candidatus Finniella sp. Taxonomy (GTDB): domain Bacteria; phylum Pseudomonadota; class Alphaproteobacteria; order Paracaedibacterales; family VGCI01; genus VGCI01. The sequence goes on from CAYRJJ010000019.1 coordinate 11,057, forward strand.
CGGCTCGGGCATGGAGAAGGACATTATGACCGAACCCTGGAAACCTTACGTGCCTATCACCATATAACCGCTATCGGCATTGCCTTTGATTGTCAGGAAGTTGAAGCCATTCCCTACCTTGACCATGACGAACCGATGAATTATATCATCACCCCCACCCGGGTTATCGAGATTAAAGAATGAGAATACTTTTTTGTGGCGATATTGTTGGCCGCTCTGGACGGGATGCCGTCAAAGACCATATTCCCCGGGCTTGCCAGGACTTAAGTATTGATTTTGTTATTGTTAATGCGGAAAACGCAGCCCATGGCTTTGGAATTACAAAAGGCATTTGCCAGGATTTGTACAAAATCGGCGTCGATGTAATTACCACAGGTAACCATATTTGGGACCAGAAGGAGATTATCAGCTATATTGACCAGGATAAACGCCTGCTGCGCCCAATCAATTACCCGGCTACAACTCCCGGACGCGGTTATACCATGGTTCCAAACCGCAAAGGAAAAGATGTGCTTGTTATCAATGCCCAAGGACGGTTGTTCATGGAAACTCTAGATGATCCATTCCCTGCAATCGATGCCCTTTTAAAAAAATACCCTCTGGGCAGCAGTTCCATGGGCGCCATTATTCTGGACTTTCATGGAGAGGCTACATCTGAAAAAATGGCCATGGGCCATTTTTGTGATGGCCGGGTGAGCCTTGTTGTTGGCACGCACACCCACATTCCCACAGCAGATGCGCATATCCTTCCCCACGGCACAGCCTACCAGACAGATGCGGGGATGTGTGGAGATTACAATTCCGTTGTGGGCATGGACAAAACCGTTCCCCTTCTCAAATTTATCCGAAAAATGCCCACAGATCGTATGCAGCCCGGGCAAGGCCCCGGCACTTTATGCGGGGTGGTTGTGGAAACAGATGATGCAACAGGACTTGCTAAATCCATTCATCCCATCCGCGCAGGCGCTCACCTCAGCCCTGCCTGGCCCGAGATTTGATTTTTCACTACCTATGGCCACTATTATATCAATTAATGAGGCATGGCATGCGCCAAGCCCGCCTGCAGCCCGTTTCAGCAAAATCCCTTGAGCAATATTGACCCCTTGATCAACATGGCGCTTAGAGAATTTCAGGTTCTTTTGTGGACAATGAGTGAACCATTCCCCGAAGGGTTCTCACCTCCTGTTCCGTGAGATCCATGCGTGTAAAGATATTTTGAAGGTTACGCCACATGACGGGTTTTTTGTGGTCTATGCGCCAGAAGCGCCTGGCATCCAGGGCATGCTCTAGCACAGCCAAAAACTCTTGAATTTGCTCGCTTGGAGCGGGAAGTGATTCCCCTAAATGCAATTTTCCTTTAAATTCATTTTGCGTTTGATACCACTCATAAGCTGTAATGGCCACGCTTTGCGCCAAGTTAAGTGAGCTGAATTCCGGGTCAACCGGTACGTGAAGGATTGCGCGGAATTTGGGGAATTCATCATTGGTAAGCCCGGTACGTTCGGGACCAAAAACAATGCCAACATCCGTACAGGCAGCAATTTTTGGCATCGCTTCCCGTAGGGGTAAATACCGTTTGACCATATGCCGCTTGGCTGCGCATGTGCCATACACGTAATGTAAATCAGCAATAGCCTCATCAAGGGTTGCGTAAACCGTCGCATTTTCTAAAATAGGGTGCGCCCCTGCAGCCATGGCGATCGCTTTCGGATCGAAAGGGGAAAAAAGAGGGGCTACCAGCCGCAGCGCCTTCAACCCAAAATTCCTCATAGCCCTTGCAACCGCTCCCCCATTTTCAGGCAACTGGGGACGAACAAGAATAAGGGTCGGAGGCGCTTTATCAACCATTACTTTTTATTTCCCAAAATACGCTTGTCAGGGATGGGGAGCGCCATAATTTTATGAGGAAAAGAGGGAGTCAGTTTTCTAACAAAATTTAAAACTATTTTATCTCCTTAAAATTTTCCTTTGATTGGTTGTGACGTTGAAGAATATCTTGCCGATTCATGAGAAATCTTTCGAAAAAGAGGGGATAATAATTACAATAAAAGCTATATGAGTAAAGTACCATGAAGCCAGGCAAAACAAAATACGGCTTTAATCAAAAAGCCTCCCCTTGCTTAAAAAGAGATTGAGCCGAATCTTGCACCTTGAAGCGGGATAAGCCATATATAAGATTTAAACTCTACGCCAGGTTGTGCCATCGGGGCCATCTTCCAAAACAATTCCTTGGTGACGTAAAGCATCCCGGATGCGGTCAGATTCCGCAAAGTCCTTGCGGTCACGCGCTTGCCGGCGGGCCTGAATCTGCGTCTCAATCTCTGAAGATGCGACCCCTGCTATAACGCTGTCCTGAAACCAGGCTTCCGGATCTTGTTGAAGCAAGCCCATTAACCGTCCACCGGCTTTTAAGGCGTCTCCTTGACGTGTCCGCTCTGTTTCATCTGCCGCCTTATTGAGCGTCGTCGCCAGGTCATGGAGCCGGGAAATGGCCAGGGGCGTATTCAAATCGTCTTTCAAGGCTTCCATCACGCTTGCCTCATTCCCTGCTTCCCCCTTCATTCTCTCGCAGCCCCTTAAAGCCGTATAAAGGCGGTCAAGGCCATGCCTGGCTTGCTGGAGTACGCTTTCCGTCCAGTCCATTGGCTGCCGGTAATGGGTAGACAGGAGCGCAAAGCGGATCACTTCTCCCGGATAGTGGGCCAACAAATCTCTGACCGTGAAGAAATTGCCCGCAGACTTGGACATCTTGTCACCCTGAATGGTTAAATACCCATTATGCATCCAGTACCGGGAAAAAACAGGGGTATCATAAGCGCACCGGCTTTGGGCAAGCTCATTTTCATGGTGCGGAAATATTAAATCCTGCCCTCCGCCGTGAATATCAAAAATTTTCCCCAGATACCGGCTGCTCATGGCTGAACATTCAATATGCCACCCGGGACGCCCGAAACCCCAGGGGCTTTCCCAACCAACTGTTTGCGCATCCGACGGTTTCCAAAGAACGAAATCACCCGGATTCCGTTTATAGGGAGCGACTTCCACCCGTGCGCCAGCTAACATCTCCTCCTGGTTGCGGCGGGAGAGTTTCCCGTAATCCGAAAAACTGGGGACGCTAAATAGAACGTGGCCCTCACCTTCATAAGCATGTCCTTTTTTAATAAGTGACTGGATAATATCAATCATTTCAGGGATATGATGGGTCGCGCGCGGCTCCACATCGGGAGGTAAAACGCCTATCGCTTCCATATCCTGATGAAAGGCGAGGGTCGTCTCGTGCGTTAAATCCGCAATGGTTTTTCCCATGGCGGAGGATGCGGCATTAATTTTGTCATCCACATCCGTAATATTACGGACATAACAAACGCTCGGGTACATTTTCCGCAACAAGCGGGCCAATACGTCAAACACCACGAAAGGGCGCGCATTGCCGATATGGGCAAAATCATAAACAGTGGGTCCGCAAACGTACATCCCCACTTGATCGGGATCCAAAGGCGTGAAGACCTCTTTTGTTTTACTCAGCGTATTGTAGAGGATAAGGTTCATATTTATTCTTTAAAAAGTAAGCCGTTCCACAACTTTCGCATGTCCGATCAAAGGAAGCAGGTCTTTCATTTCAGGCCCCCGATCCATGCCCGTAATAGCCTGGCGCAGCGGCATAAATAACTCTTTACCTTTACGCCCCGTTATCTCTTTAATTTTACCTGTCCAGAGTTCCCACGTCGCCGTATCCCAGGGTTCCCCTGGCAAGCAACCCAGCGCCTTAGCCAAATAATCCCGATCAATACTGAGGGGCGTAATATGACCTGCACAAATAGACTCCCACTGACTGGCTTCTTCTAGCGTGCGCAAGTTGCCTCGAATGACATTCCACAAAACGCCGGTTAAAGAAGGGGCGATTTCTTTCAAACGGTCCTGAACCTGATCATAAGGCATAATCTGCAACAGCTTATGGTTAAGGGTTTCCAGCTCCCCAGGGTCAAATCGGGGAGCCGTACGGCTAAAGATGGATAAAGTAAAGTTTTGCGCCAATTCATCCAGGGTCAAGTGCGGTTCAATGGGCAATGATGTGCCGAGGCGGGCGATCAAGCTATTAATTGCCATAGGTTCCAGGCCAGATTCCCGTAAAGTCGCCAGGCTCAAGCTCCCCAGGCGTTTCGATAAGGAATTTCCGTTCACGTCAACAAGAAGGGTTGAATGGGCAAAATGAAGAGGGGCAAGCTCCCCCCCCAATGCGGAAAATAACTGAATTTGCACAGCCGTATTGGTGACATGGTCTTCACCCCGGATAATATGCGTAACGCCGAAATCGAGATCATCCACAACAGAGGTCAGCGTATAGAGATAGGCGCCATCCGCCCGAATTAACACCGGGTCGCTTAAATGGCTCCCGTAAAAATGATTGGGGCCACGGATCAGGTCGTCCCAGTGGATGGCTTCCGGCAACAATTTAAATCGCCAATGAGGCTGACGGCCTTCCGCTTCAAAAGTGCGGCGTTCTTGTTCCGTTAACTTTAAGGAAGTTCGGTCATAAATCGGCGGTTCATGGCGCGCCAGCTGGCGCTTGCGTTTAAAATCTAACTCTTCTGGCGTTTCATAACAAGGGTATAACCGGCCTGAAGCTTTCAATTGCGCCACTGCCTGGTCGTAGTGGTCAAACCGGTCAGATTGCCGGACGAACTGGTCATGAGTCAATCCCAACCAGGCTAAATCCTCCTCAATCGCTTTTGCGTAGGCCGGATCAGACCGCTCCAGGTCCGTATCATCCAGGCGGAGAAGAAAAGTCGCTTCCTCCCCTTTTAAAGCATGGTGGCGGGCAAACAACCAATTGACCAATGCTGCGCGGGCATTCCCGATATGGAGCAATCCTGTAGGGCTGGGAGCAAAACGAACACGAATAACCATATTGAAAACAACCGTACTTAAAGCAAGATGAGAACGCGCCAGTTAAACATACTGAATTTTATGGCATTAAAGCAAGAAATTACGCAACGGACAAGCAAGGCCGGCTCAAGAGAAAGATGATGAGGCGCAGAATTTATATTTTTTACCCCTTATTCTTTTTGGCGCACGTTGCCCCCACGCCAAATTTAATTTTGGAAGATCGCTGAGTTGCCTTAAGAGAAGGTTTTTGAGGCATTGCCTTTTTTAAAGAGACTGTCTTTAACAACGCGCCTTGAGGTTTGGATGGACCGCGAAACTTGGCCCACGTCCCATAAACAAGCTTTTTATAGCGATTGTGGTGGACGGGGGATGCTGAGTGATAAAACTGAACAGCCTTATCTATGGACCCATAGCGACGCTCTAGATTCTTAACCAGCTTTGCAGCGTGGGCGATGTTATTTTCAGGCTCCAGCATGGCTTCATCAGATTTGAAATGCCGACGGTGGGAGGCATAATGCAATTGCATACACCCTATTGAAAAATTAGAAATACCATCCTCAACCAACTCCCGCATATATTTGGCTGCGGCTTCTTTTGACCTGAAAATATGGGCCTGCCCTCTCACGTTAATCGCCCAGGGTGAAATCCCTGATTCTACCTTTGCCATAGCCTTCAATAAATCTTGAGGAATCCCTTTTTCGGCTTCTTGCTTAGAAATGACCTCTTTACACGTAGGCAAAGTTCCAACTGACCAGGTGGGGGATTGCCCGAAGATAAGGCTTGTTGTGATAGCGGCTTGAAAAAATGTTCTTAACGTCATGGATTTTTGAGTCTCCTTCAAATCGCCCGGACTTCTTGCACTTCGGGAACGTAATGCCGGAGCATATTTTCAATGCCGGATTTTAACGTTGCCGTTGAACTGGGACATCCCGAACAAGCCCCTTGCATTTTTAAATAGACGATACCCTCTTCAAATGAATGGAACACGATATCACCCCCATCCTGGGCGACAGCGGGGCGAATCCGGGTGTCCAGTAATTCCCGAATTTGATGAATCAACGGATCACTTGTTTCATCCCGTGGGGATTCCTCAACAGACGTATCTGTAACAACGGGTAAATTGGCTACGAAATGTTCCATCAAAACCCCTAAAATATGGGGCTTTAAGAGATTCCAGCCTTGCATGGGGTCTTTCGTGATCGTGACAAAATCCGAACCAAAGAAAACACCCGTAAGGCCCTCTATGTCCATTAAACGACGAGCCAAAGGTGAATGATCGCAAGGTTGTCCCAAAACATACGACGCTGTTCCTTCAGGCATAACGACGCGCCCTGGTAGAAATTTTAACGTTTCTGGATTAGGCGTTTCTTCCGTCTGGATAAACACGCGCGCTTCCTTTTAACCATTTGTTAATATTTCCTAACAAATAATATAAAAACAATCTGCATGCAACAAAAAATTTCAATTAAATGGAAAGTAAGAGACATAATTGCTTTAAATATAAAAAATATTTTACTTTAATAAATAAATAATTTTATCCCAATAATGTAAAAGACAGGTTTATAAAGGGTTTGCAGAATGTGGTTAAAGAGTTCGCGTAAATGGGGCGGAACGGAACAGGGCGGAAGAAAAGAGAGAAGGCGTATAGGATGACGGCGTATATGCGTCTGGCTTATAGATAACTCTTTTTATTGCCTTCATTGACGCTGCTTACAATATTGGCTGCAGGAATATTATTAATAGAGGGATAGCCCTCAAAATTATCCTGGTATTCAACAAGCGTATAGTTATGGGCGTCACAGTATTCGTGACACCAGTTTTCTTTGAGTTTTTGAACATTCACATCTGGCGTAACAGGAACTTGCAAGGGACTTTTGTCATCGCCTTTGGAAATTTCGATTAAATCCAGCTCTTGTTCAAAAGCTTCTTTTCCTATTTTAGAAAAAGACCGCTCAAGTGTTTTATGGTAAATATATGACAACCTCTTATTAGTAAAGAGGACAAAGCTCCAAATTTTACCAGGAAAACAAGCGCCAGACTCGGTGAGCTTTGAATTTTCAAGGGCATTGATATGCGTAGAAAATGCATCGTAGTCTTTAAACAGACCGATTACCGTTTTATCTAATCCAAAAACCTGTATCATTTCCGGCCCCTCCCTGTGCGCTCCCTCAACGCATAGGGAACCTCACTCAAGTTTGGTCATCCTGACCTTAACATAAGCTGTGGAGCGAAATTTTGGCGCAGCAACTCAAGCAGGATATGGGAAGCGCAGCTTCCTGCCTCTCTTGCGCAAAGAGGCATAAGGCTTGCAGCTTCCCCACCGCGGATTAAGTCTAACCTAACCAGCAGGCCCACAGCTTTTTATTTATTTCAACGGTATCAGGCGTACTTGGGTCATTTTTTATTATCAATGTATACCTGTATCTATTATTATGAATGATTAAGTATAGGCCTGTCAACAAAAATATAAAAATCCCTCTATTCTTCGAAGAGAACTGCGTCTTCGCAAGGCAGAAAATTTGTCGCGTAGGAGAAAATAAAAAACTTCATTTTTATCCTCCATTCAAGCCTTAACAACGTTATCTTTTTTGCCATGAACCCGCAGGGTCGCATTACGGGTATCGACCACCAATGCGCTGTGCGCCACAAGAAATTCATAGTCGATATTATCATGATCCGTACAAATCAAAACCGCATCATAAGAGCGAAGGGACTCTTCAGTCCAGGAAATGGACATTTTTCCATTGATCATAGGATGTTCGCGGGATTTATGGACAAGGGGAACGAAGGGATCATAATAATCCACATGGGCACGCTTTGTGCGCAAGGCTTCAAAAATCGCCAGGGACGGGCTTTCCCGTATATCATCGACGTTTTTCTTATAAGCCATACCGATCAACAGGATACGTGACCCGCTCAACGCTTTTCCAAACCGTAGGTCGAGGGCTTCCCGTAACTGGCTGATGACATAATCCGGCATAGCCGTATTGACCTCCCCCGCAAGCTCGATAAACCGCGTAGAGACGCCATATTCACGCGCTTTCCAGGTAAGGTAGAAAGGGTCGATGGGAATGCAGTGCCCCCCTAAGCCCGGACCCGGGTAGAACGGCATAAAGCCGAAAGGTTTCGTCTTGGCGGCATCAATGACTTCCCATATGTCGATTCCCATTTCGGAATAAATGACTTTCAGCTCATTCACCATGGCAATGTTGATGCACCGGAAGATGTTTTCAGTGAGCTTGACCGCCTCTGCTGTTGCAGCGGAAGAGACTTGAACGACGGCAGGAACAATTTGCGTATAGAGAGTGACGGCCAAAGTCCGGGAGGCTGGGTCATCCGCGCCAACAACTTTGGGAATGGTTGAGGTCGCATATTGAGGATTTCCGGGATCTTCCCGTTCCGGCGAATAAGCGACAAAGAAGTCTTGCCCGGCTTTTAGCCCGCTCCTCTCCAAAATGGGGATGATCAGTTCTTTCGTTGTTCCGGGATATGTGGTCGATTCGAGAACAATCAGTTGGCCTTTACGTAAATTTGGCAGGATGGTTTCCGCTGTCGCCACCACGTAACTCATGTCAGGTTCCCGATGGCGGGTTAAAGGCGTTGGAACGCAGATGAGGATCGCATCCATCCGCGCCAGATCTTCCGGATTGTGCGTGGCCTCAAACCGTTTTTCTTTTAAAAGGCGCTGCAAGCTGCTTTGAGGAAAGCTTTTGATATAAGATGTTCCCTCCTTCAACGTTTCCACACGTTCTTGATCCACGTCAAAGCCGATCACGGAAAATCCCTGGTCGCCCAGGGCTTTGACCAATGGCAAACCAACATATCCAAGTCCCATTACGCCAATGATGGCTTTGCGCGCGTGAAACGCCTGGTTGAGCGTATCCATAGATAAAGTTGACATAGCTGCCTTTTAGAGTTGAATGATGTTGACTTTTTTTACCGGAATCAGGAGCGGATTACAAGGTAAGATGAGAGATGGGCTATGGAGTTTCCTCTATTGGAACGTCGCTTTGCGTCATGATGGTTTAGAAAAGCCTGTAAATCAGGGCAATTCATAGGCATAAAGAAGGAAACTGCGTAGAACTTAGAAATGATAGGCTGGCGTTTGGCAAGAAGGGCATATCTGGAAAATTTGAGAAATCGTGGAGAATGGTGGTAGGCCTTAAAATTATCCCTCGCCCTTTTTCCACACAAAAAGAGTCAAGCCCAACCAAAAAAAAGAAAATCCCGCAAGCCCTATAAAGGTTTTTGTAATGTGCGGCGGTATGCCCGTTCTCAGTCCTATACCGCCCATCATCAACGCTGTCAAAGGAATGAGATAAAGACCCAAGAACGCTGGATTTTTTTGAACAGGGGAAAGCAAGGCGGCCTTGGAAAAGCCATAAAGGGTGAGGATCCCAAAGACAATAGCGCCTCCAACATCCGTCAGGGTGTGGTATCCCTGGTGAATGAGTCCAAAACCAATCCCTGCTAAAATAATAAGGAGGATCCCGCGTAACAGGTGATGGGGATAAGCCTGGAGCAACGCCCCGTACAACACGACAGAGACTTGAATGCTTATCCGAAAAGTACCTGTGAATTGAGTTCCCGCTATGGTATGCTCT
>CAYRJJ010000020.1:0-19483 GCA_964424515.1 uncultured Candidatus Finniella sp.
AAGAGCATACCATAGCGGGAACTCAATTCACAGGTACTTTTCGGATAAGCATTGAGATTTCACTTTTAGAATTTCTGGCTTGTAAGTCTGCAGCGGCTATCGCTAAAATGGTCGCAAAGATCATCACTATTTTCCTCCTCATTAATAAACTCATAAAAGGCCAATGACCCGCCCCTGAAGGGCATGCAGGGGGATCAGTCCCATTTCCTCATAGCGCGAGTCAAAACTGCGCTCATGGCTACCCATCACAAACACCATGCCCCTTGGGATTATTCCTGGTTTAATAGGAGTAAGGGGCCTGCCGTCTTTTGCTTGCTTCTTCTGCGTTCCCACTTTTAATCCCGGGCGCGCCTGGCGCCGCGCGGTACGGGGGGGCTTGATCCAAAGGTTGCCTTCAAGGTCGTAAACGATGCGGTCACCGGCTACGCCAACGATCTTCTTAACCACGTTGCCTCCATACCACGGGCTGTCAAAGCAGGTGTAACCGTCCTTTTGGGGACTCATTCGCTTCAGTTTCAAAAAGGTGCGATGCGGCAAGGAAGCCGTCGTGCTATACAACAGGCACACATGATCCTTGAGGAAGGTCATCAAGGCGAAAACGATCCCGAAGAAGACGACCCCCTTGATCCACTGGTTGCGGCGCTTGAGGAACGAAAGGCGCTTGATCAGCGACTGGCAAGCCAGAGACTGGCAAGCCACGGCAATCTTAAGGCGGTGAGCAACCACGCGGGTTTCCAGGTTCTTTAATACAGAGCGGATGGTATTCTTCACGGCTGGTTCTCCCGGCTCCCGGGCTGAAAACTCTCGAGTTGGAAACTCTTGGGATGGAAACTCTCGAGTTGGAAACCTTCGGGATGGTGACTCTCAAGCCAGAGTCTCTCGGCTTCCAGTACCTTGTCCCGTTGCCGGCTTGCGATTTTACTCTCCATAAATGCCCTTAACCTGGTTCGTTCATCAGGAAAGGCATCCTGCATAATTTCTTCGGTATAATCAGGAAGGCTACCCCCCATAACCGCTCCTTTGGCCAGAAGGATGAGGTGATGCCTGGCAGCAAAGGCTTCCAGGACTTCTTTCAATTGTTCACCCACCTCCCGGATTTGATGGCTGGATATTTTGGCCGTTCCCTTCCCAGGCGCCCGGGAATCGACCATCGATTTGTGAGAACCTGTTTTTGCCAGCTGTTGGGATCTTTTCGTAATCAGGGCTTGCATATCGACGACTGCCAGCCGGGGCGGGGATTTGAAAAAAGCCGTTCCACCGTTTAATGCCCCGCCCAATACGATTCCCCCGATGAGGAAGAAAGCCGCAATGCCGGCGGGTATATAAAAAGCCTGGTAAGAAGTTTCGTGTTTCATGGCGTTTGCCTCCTTTTGATCAGTAATTGTTCAATGGCTTCATCAACCGGAACTCCCTGCTTGACCAAAATTTCAACAGCGGTGAATTCGTCGGCTTTGGTGGAATAGAGAAGCGATGAGAAGGGATCAAGAAGAAGGCGCCCCACCGCATACCCTGAATCGCTCACAATCAGGGCTTCTCCATATTTTCCAGGACTCGTTTTGATGGTGCGCAGGAGACTGAGCATGGCAGGGGACGTAATCAGCCCTTCTTTCTCGAACGCTTTAAAGGCTTCATCGGACTGGCTTAAATAGCATTTCCAGGCGGAGTTGTTAAAGGCGGCTTTCGCCCCCAGGGATTTCAGGAAGTCTTCGGCATTTTGGCTGGCCATGAGCAAAAGCCACCCATATTTACGAAACGTCCGGCTTGATCCCTCAACCAGCACCTCTCCTGTTTTTCCCTTGATAAATTCCCAGCATTCGTCGATAACGAGAGCTGACTTTGTTTTCCGGTCTCCGCGGTAAACGATGTTAGAGATATTCACAATCAGGGTTTGCAGGAGAACGGCGGAAAGTTCCTTATTTTCCCTGATATCTTCAAACTCGACAATCAGGAGGCGGTTAGTGAAGCTGACCGTGGATTTGCCTGTAAAGAACTTTCCATAGATCCCGTCCCTGGTAAAACTGTAGAGGCGGGTTCCCATGTCATTAACCCGGGGGTCAGCATGCGCCAGGAACCAGGCGGCGACATCCGACACTTCGGCTTCAGGACCTTTTTGGGCCGTCACTACGTCCAAAGCCATTTCTAAAAAGGAATTTTCCAAATCTTCCAATGACCCGGAAAGCGACAGCATGCTGATCAAAACCTGGCGGATCATGGTCAGGTGGTTGCGGTAATCCTGGTCATTTTCTCTTCTTTTCTCGAGATCGCTAAAAGGATTGAGGCTTAAGTCGCAGGGACTCGTCCCGCTGGGACTCGTCCCGCCGGGAGCCGACCTTCGGCTTTGATTGGTAACCCGTATGAATTGAGCTTCCAAAATCTGTCCCAGCTTTTGGTAACTGCGGCCAATATCGAGAACGATGACCCGACCTCCCGATCCCAAAATACTCCTCACAATTTCTTGCATGAACACGGATTTTCCGGCTCCCGATTGACCTAGCAGGGAGATATTGTAATTGCTGGCGCTATCAAAGGGAGACCAGGTGAAGATCTGCCCTTTTCGCCCCGCCAGGATCATCGCCGGAGAAGGCGTGCCATGCCATTCGCCTTGCAAGGGCAAGAGGTTGGCTGACTCCGTTGATTGGGTCGTCTTCAACTTTTTCAAGTTTGACAGGGTCTTGACCATACCCTGTCCCCAACTCATGGGAAGGACGCTTAACAGCATAGGCAGATGAAGCCCCCAATTGGATTCAAGCCGCCATTCCTGGCCTTGAAACAGGCTTTTCAAGATTTGCTCGGCCTTTGGCAAAGTTGGCTCGTGGGTGGAGTTTTGGGTTACCCCTTGGAAGTCGGCCTCCGGCTGGAAACCGACCCTCGGCTGGGAGCCGGCCTCCGGTTGGGAGCCGTCCCTCGGCTGGGAGCCGACCTTCGGGCGGGTCGATAGGGGCGCAAACAGGACAACCGTAAAACTGGTCTGAACGATGCGCTCGCCCTTGGCCAGGTTTTCCCGCACAAACTTCAATTCGGCGGCTTCCTGCTGGACGGAAGGCATATATTTGGCAACGGGAGATTGGCTTTGCGCTTCCACATAAAATGCCTTGCTCGACACTTTCTTTTGGGGAGAATCCTGTTTGGGTACGTGAACCCCGTAATGAATCAAAAAAGGACAAGGAATTTGGGCCATATCCCGTTCAGCATCGCCGATCAGCATTCCCATGGCATGAAGCGTCCAAAGTTCGGGGTAATTGCGCACCTTATAAGTACGCGCCTGAACTGTTCCGTGATTGAGGGAAAGTCCGTTGGAACCCACAATCAGGTTTGAGTCCGCACTGGAAATCTGCGACTGGAGCGAGTCCATAGGATTCCAGCGCCGGTTTCGGGCATGGGTGATGGCGGGGTCAATGCAAAACATCCCTTCCAGGGTATTGATTAAATCTTCAGGGTGCCAGACCGTCACGGGCAGGCGGAGCATTTCCAGAGCCGTCTTCAACTGACTCAGGATTTGCGTGACGCCTTCAACGGCCACAGGGTTGTTCCCGCAATCAGGCTGGCTGTAAGCGAGAAAACACCGGAAGTTCCTCAAAATATAGGGGGATTGGGGAGAATCGAAAGCCATACCTTTTAAAAATTCAGCGCGCCGTTCAGCCAGCTTTCGTATGACAGGATTTTGACCCCGCTGCCCTTCTTTCCAGAAATCACAGATACCCCCAATGTGGGGATCAGCCCAAAGGATGGTTTGCAAGCTGCTTTCTTCAGGCAAAATATACTGAAAAAGGCTGGACACCTCTTTTTGCATTTCTTCAGAGGCCCCCGTCAGGGGAAGGGTTTCCAGGACGAACCCGATGCTGTCGCGGTTGCGGAACAATCGGGTTTTTTCGTCATAAGTCTCATAAGGAAAGAGGTTGGCCATGACGGGCTGACCTCCATAGTCCTTTAAAGTCGATTCAAACCAGGAGTGATCAGGAATCCCTAAATCCTGTTCCCCAAATAGCTTGGCAATCCTTGCGCCGAGTTGAGACAGCATTTAAGAGCGCTCCTCCGGGTTACAGGTTTGGGGCTTTGTGGCTCCCGGGTCTGTGGCTCCCAAGTCCGCGACTTCCTGGTCGTCGATATTTGCGTCACTGACGCCTGGGTCACTGACCCTTGAGTCGCTGACTCTGATTTGCCAGGAAGCCGGTTTTAAAACGGTGTGGACAATGCTGCCTTCATGCAAATTGCCTTGCGTGTCCTGAAACGGGGCGATCCAGACCCTTAAATGTTCTTCCCGGATACGCTCGACGAAAAACTCATCGAGGAGAGGAGCTTCTGTTTGCTGCGAAAAGGTTGTGTCACCGGATTTGTTATGAGGGTTTTCGACACTAGCGAAATCTGGCATAATAGAAATGGAAGAAGGTGATATGATCGACTGTCTGCCTTCTTCCACAGCAGGCCGGCCATCAGCAGGGGGCCGACCATCGGCTTCTCCTCCCAGGCGCCCCTGATCGACCATCCGGTTGACCTCCGCAATGGATTTGCACCCCACCCCTTTTCCTGCCTGGCAATCGAAAGTTTCAGTGGTCGTACTGCAAGCGCAAAGGCTAAAGCAAAAGGCCAGCCCCAGGAGAGGAACGAAAGCCGTTTTTGATGGTTGGGTAAACATGTCTTCCTCCTTCTAGTTGTTTATTGCCCCGAATGGGTTGCCAGGCGCGCCTGTCCCGGACGAGTCTGACCCAGACGAGTCTGGCCAGTCGGTAACAGGAGTTCCCGTTTCTTGCCGTAACTGGATTTGCTGATACCGTTCCTGATCGTTGGATCGGCCAATGGCTTGCCGGTAAACGCTCTCACCGATTGACGCCCCTTCCGTAAAGACAATATCGACCTGGCGGCCTGCCGCTACCTGAATGACGGGCTGGAGCTGTTCCGCGCGCTTGATATAAAAATCCGCGTATTTATCCAGGGCATTATTGAGTCCTTTTCCGGCCCCGTGCTTGAGCATATCTTTCATCCCCATAGGATTTGCCTGGGCCAGGCCCGCCACCGGAGAAAAGGTGACAGCGGCGTTCTGGGACTGGCTTAAAAACTCCCCGACGCCCCCTAAAAAGCCGCCCATCAAAACATTGCGCATGCTCTCCCCGGCCCGATCCACGACAGATCCCCGAACGCCTGTGCGCCCGTCTTCCCCCGCTACGTAGCCCTGAACTTTGACTTCAACGATTTCTCCGGTCTTACGTTCCGTACAGGTTAACTTTTCCAGGCGCATAAAGACCCGTTCACTGGAAATGTCGCCATAACAGGCGGCAAGGATATGGCATCCTTTCAGGTCTGACCGGAACCTTCGTGGCAGGGTTCCGGCATCAGTCAGGCGAAGCAACGCCGGGCGGGGGTCACTGGATGCCTGGATGGAAGCGCTGGCATCCACGCCTCCCAGCAAGACCGCTCCCGCAAAAGCTCCCGCAGGTATCGTATTATCGACGCTCTTAAGAGCTTTGGAAGTGCGGGCGTTCTTTAATGACAGGGAGATTTTACGGACCGCTTTCGAGCGGAAGGAAGAGGAGGAACTTATAGCTGTTGGCGCTCCAGACGGGTCTGTATCCATCAGAGAAGAAGTAACCGGTTGATCTGTATGGGGGGCGCCAGGGGGTAGCGGTAAAACCTGGCCGAAGGTCGGCCCCCTGCCGAAGGTCGGCTCCCTGCCGAGGGTCGGCTCCCTGCCGGAACCGGACGCCGTTTGATCGCTTTTGGCAGGAAGCCCGTCTGAATCTTGGTGTGACTTTAGTTCTTGCCGGACTTCCTCAATAGAAGATATAGCGGTGGGGGAAGATGATGCCTCGCGACCCCCCTCATGAGGCTTGCTTTCATTTGGCCTGGCTTCATTTATTTTGAGAAGCTTGCTCAACATCTCCTCCAGGGCATTAATGCGCTTTTTGGTCACTTCCGCTTCAGCGCCAAATTTGTAAATCCAGGCTTCCTGGGGATTCGTCCGGCTTGCCCCTGTTAACAGAGAGCTTTTAAAGGTTTGCCGGGGCGTCTCGGCAGCGTCCCTTGAGGAAGAGGCAAGCCATAAGAGAAAACATGCGCCCAGCAGCGCAGCCAGAATGGCGCCTGACAAATACCACTGGCGGTTTCTAAGGGTAGAAAAGTCAATCATGTATGCCCCCTGTATCGCCCCTTGCAAGCCTCACCACATAAAGAAGCGTTTCAGAGCCAGGGAGCAAAATTCGTGGGGAGCCGAATGACGGCAGGGAGCCGGCCTGTGGGAGGGGGACGAGCTTCGGCTGGGAGCCGACCTTCGGCTGGGAACCGACTTTCGACTTTTGAAGGGTGATGGCTAAATCCCCTGGTTGATAAAAAGTCTTTTCCTGCATCTCTATCGCCGTCTTCGTTATGTTCTTCACCTGAAAGACGAACACGCCATAAGAACCAGAGAGGTATGTCTGGTGGTGGGACAGTTCAAACCCTTCCGGGCTTGCCCTGGATATATCCCCGTTACCCCGAAATTCCGTATCCTGCCAGTCGGCTCCCGGAAGAGGTAGCTGTCCCGTAACGGCTTGCTTTAAAAGGACAACGAGGTAGTCCTGAAGGGTTGGGAATCGAGCCTCGGCTGGGAGTCGACCCTCGACAAAATTATTTTCTGATGGAAAGCCGGAAACAGGCTGAGTTTTCAGAGCAGGCGTGAAAGTCCGGCTCCAGGTGGCGCCAGATGAGTCTGTTCCAGACAGGTCTGTTCCGGGCACGCTTGTGTTTTTAAAGATGAGCGTTACGGCGGATTTTGCTGTTGGTTTCAGGGTCAGATCTTGCGTGATTCCTTGTTCGGTAATCAGGGTCAAAGACAGGTTTTTTGTCCCGTTCTCAGCGGTCGGCTTTAAAAACACTTGCCCTGTATTCTCGTCGTTCTTGCTCTCAAAAGTCCCTTCATCCCCGAAAATATGGGTAATTCGGTCATTGGCGATCGCGATCCGGTTCATGGAATCAGGACAAATAGCGGCTTCGATCCGCTTATGTTCCGCCATGGCCACCATTTGGCTGGCTTTTGAGGCAAGAGGAACAAGAAAGGTTAAAACGAACAGCACGGCAAGAAACAAGCGCGCTTGAGACAGGCGCACCTGGGACAAACTCATTTGGAACAAACTTGTTTGGAACAAGCTCGCTTGGCACAGGCGCGCCTGTGCCAGATGCATCCGGGATGGCGAATTCATGAGTCAATCTCCTCTTCGGGGTTTTTGTCGGATTTGAGCAGGGTAAAGGCCGCAATCAGGAGGCGGCCGGATCGCCCCTGAAACTTGAATTGATAAGTCTCGCGCACCTGGGATATTTTCTTGTCGCCCACATAGCTCATCAATTCACCCGTAATGTCCACCTTTAGCTGATCAGGGGAAATCGCTACATTTGATGGGGAAAACCGGGTGGAAAGGTTGTTCTTCCTGAGACGCTTTTCATCTTCGAGAAGCCTGGCCTTAAAAGCCCCATAGGCATCCGGCGTGACGTACCGCAGGAGGATGTCGCCCTGGTACAGGATATTCTTCTCGGTGACATCCAGCAGGAAGTGCGCATAATGCAAGGCCATCTCCTCCAGGTATTGGGGAGAGAAGCGATTGCCCTCTACCCAAAACCCTTGCGACAATTGAGGCGGCGTAATAATGACCCGTTCATGGCGGAAGAAGAGGCAGAGGCCCTGAACCGCGTTAATGCCCAACAGGGCAATGCAAGCCCCTGCCAGAACGTTGCGCTGGAACCTTAAATCACTTAAACGGTTCTGGTTGAGGGTAAAGTCCATACCGCCGTCCTTTATCCGATATATTCACGGATGTAAGATGGCGGAATGGCCGGAAGCTTTTTGGGAGTATGGGGCAAGAACCAGTAGCAAACCGCCTGGAACTGATCTTTTCCGAACTTCTCCTTATAGATTTTAAACAGCCGGTAATTGAGGAAACTGACCACCAGGCCCATAATGAACTGGTTAAAGGATAGCCCCAGAAAAGCGGGTAACAGGAAAAGGGCGATTTCTCCTTTCGTCCACAACAGGAACTTTAAGGGCGTATCGACGTGGTTTAAAATCACATGACGGGTTAAAGTTGACATGGCATCCTCCCTTAAATCAAAGCCGCTTCCGTTGGATCCTCAAAGTAGGCGTCATAGAAATGGATTCCCAATCCAACAGCTGCGCCTGTCGCCAGGGGAACGACATCCCGCTGATAGACCGCCATGACGCATCCCCCCACAGCCGCGCCAATTTTGGCAATCCACATCCAGCCGCCAAAAATGTCATCCCTGAGCGCTTTAACAGGAATTTTCAAAGCCTCCACCGTAACCCCGAAGGTGGGGGAAGTCATAACACAGACAATCAGGATGCCTAATACAATAAGCGCCGGGGCATTTTGTTTGAGAAAGTATATGGTCTGGCTGTGCCGGATTTGGCTGCCTTGAGGTGATTGCGCACGTCTGGATTTCTTGTTTAATACTGGCTTCATTCGTTTTCTCCTCTTTCCTCGCTGGTTGTTTGTTCTCCCCCGCCTTCATGGGGGCAAGCCTGTTGATTCTCCTGGCTGCTTATCCTGCTTCCTGACTCCTGGCCCCTGTTTCTCGGGCGCCAGGCGTTCGTCAGCGGGGAATACCTGGAAACCTCAAAACAGTGATCCGTCTTGGTCGTTGTTCTGTTGATGCCGCCTTTCAAAATTTCAATTTCCGCTGCAATTTCTGCGCTCAGGTGCTTGAGCGCTTCCCTTAAGGATTCCTCCCTCATGGATGGCGATTTGGATGCCTTGATGTGGTAAAGGGCTTCGCTTAAGTGGAACGACGGTGAAAGTCCCCAATCCTCCAGAACAGCATCCGTGGTGAAGGGTTGCTCCCCGATCATGGCCACATGGCACTTTTGAGGGAGGCTCAGTTCCCGCGCCAGATACCATTCCGCTTTTTTCAAATCTTCCAGTTTCCAGTTTTCCAGAGGGGATTGGCTGGATTGTTCCAGCCCTACCTTCGCCAGGCAGGTTACGACGCATCCCAGGTGGTAGCACAAAGCCCACCGTTCAATCACGTCAAGGGAAGAAATTCTGTATCCCTGAATGGAACACGGGAGATGAGAGCAGGTCCTGAAACAAAGGCGTTTGGGTCGGGGATAAGGCATCTGCGAACCCTGTGCACCTTGTGTTTGCTCAGTTTTGGCGTTTAGGGTTGGTTTCATTCGTTTTCTCCTGTTGTTGGGTTCTGGTTTTCATGGTTCAGCCTCATGGCTGTTTGCCCTGATTGCTGGTTTCTGGCCCCGGGGCGTGAAGGCATGTGCGCCGAAGCGTCCGTAGCCCGAAAGTCGATTTGCGTCACTTTGGGATACAAAACCTGGACGGCACGCAGGATATCGGTTGAAAAATGGGCGCTGACGTAAGACCTGGTAAAGCTCCCCCCAACGGAGAAGACCGCTTTTGTTTCGGTTAGCTCCTCCAGGGAAACCTTTGCAAACCAGCTCCTGTAGCTGGCCTGGCCGATCATTTTGGCAAGCGCTATGGAGATCTTGAGCCAGGATGGGAGATGCTTCCCCGTTGGCAGCGTCCTGGCAAGTTCTTCGGAAAACGCTTCCCACGGCAGGTCTTTGGGCGAGGAAGCGGGTTCTGGCTTGTCATAGATCGCCCCTTTCAGAATCTTCCAGGCATTCCTGGGAACCAGGGACCAATCCAGGGTTACCCTGAATCCGCTAGTATTATTCCCTGCCAAAAACTTGTTTCGGGCAATCCGGTTGCAATAATCCCGCCATCCGTCGAGCAGAGCATCAGGATGCTTTGCATTCCGGCATTTCTCCTTCAGAACCGAATCCAGGAACGCGCCCAGAAGCTGCTGGCGTTTTTCTGTGAGGCGCACCTCCTGTGCGGGGTAAATTTTGCTTTGCACGATCTGGTTCCAAAAATCGAGCATCTGCTGCAGGATCGTTCCTTGCGGGATTATTTCCTGACAAGGCTGTTTCCCTGCATTTTTTATTTTTTTATTTTGATTTTCTTCCTCGTCCTCCTGCGCTTCAGCGCTCTCCGGTGTCGATCGGGAGTCGAGCTTCGACCGCGGGTCGAGCTTCGCCAAGTCGCTTCGTGCGGATGAAGAACCAGGAAGAGGAAGAAGAGGAGTTGTATTTGTATTCTCTGAGGTATTCTCTGTATAAAGGGAGGGGGTCAACTTGACCCCATCGAGAGGGCCAGATTGACCCCATCGGGAGGGCCATTTTGACCCTATCGAGAGGGTCAACTTGACCCCATCGAGGGGGCCATTTTGACCCCACGGGTGAGATCCTTGCTTTTCCGCCATTTCTTCTATTCCTTCTAATTTTAATGGTTTGTTTTGCGCCATCGGTGAGGCCAGATTGACCCCATCGAGGGGGTCAACTTGACCCCACGAGTGAACTCCCTGCTTTTCTGCGGTTTCTTGATAATTTGCCGGGGCGGCTCTTTCATCCTGGCCTGACGGAGATGGTCCTTCAGTAGGGGGCTGAACTTCGGCAGGTAGCCGGCCTTCGGTATAATCCGGCCAATCCATCAAAAGCTTTTTGTGAGAGGGCTGATCCCCGTGATTTTCCGGGGCATTTTCCAGGAGTTTCAGGTCGGGGCCCTCGGTTTCATACCGCGGGGCATGGCCTGCCCTGGTTTTAGCTGAATACGCATGGACGCCCGGAAGACTGATGCGTCCCAAAAGGTCATAATCCAGCGTGTAGTACTTGGTTTTCTTAAACCCAACGGTGATAAATGAGATCAACAGCCCGGAATTCTCCAGGCTTGCAATGGTGCGCTTGATCGTTTTCCGGCTCCAGAAAAAGAATTGCTTTTGCCATTGGTTGAACGTGTTGTGGACCCAATGCTTCCCTTCAAAGAAGTTGGTGTTAAAATCCGGGTTCAGCCAGTAATGTACCTGCTGAAGGACAATGGCTTCATTCAAGCCGATAATCCTGGCAAGAGTCGGCAGAACCTGGAGCGGTGGCTCGTTGATCAGAAGGGGGGAGGTCATGCCTTACCCCCTTTTGAAAGAAATTTGAGCTTTTTTTTGCCGAAAGCGGTCGCACGAGGAGGGAGGTCACCGGCCCCGCAAAGGGGC
Source organism: uncultured Candidatus Finniella sp. (assembly GCA_964424515.1). Taxonomy (GTDB): domain Bacteria; phylum Pseudomonadota; class Alphaproteobacteria; order Paracaedibacterales; family VGCI01; genus VGCI01. The sequence goes on from CAYRJJ010000020.1 coordinate 11,035, forward strand.
GCTGAAGTGCTGCGCTGTTCTTTGCTTGCTTCAAAACTCTCTATAGCCTCCACCCGATAAAAAATCTCATTGCCAATTTTGATGAACTTTGGGCCACAGCCATTATATCGCCATTGGCCTAGGGTTCTGGTTGTAAGCTTCCATCGAATAGCAAGAGCCGCCGGGGTTATGAGATTTTGGGGCATAAGGGGTTTTTGCATAGAAAATATCCTTTTGTGTTTTTGTTTACTTTACGATAAATGTACACAAATTTGTATATAAATATATATTGACACACATGTCAAGCTGTGTTTCCATGTCTGTATGAATCTATGGCGTTCTCGCAAATAACCGTCAGGTTGCCGTGGCGATACAAGGCATCTACTAAAAAAATCAAAATTTAATAAGAGGTTAAAAAAGAATGGACACATTGATAGCGCGTCAAATTGCTATCCGCATGAAAGCGAAAAATTTATCCATACCGCACCTTGAAAAGGAAGCCAACCTCGCCACTCATGCTGTCCGCAATATTTTAAGAGGCAAGTCCAGAAGACCCAGCGGAGAACTGCTCCAGGCAATTGCAGACGCTTTGGGGTGTACGGTCCGCGATCTCTTGACCGACGAGCAAAGGATATTTGAGGAAAATGATCCGGCTGAATCGCAAGAGGAGCTTCTTGACAGTCCGTGCAAACAAAAACTCATGGCAGAAACGTTTAAAACGGTGCAGTGCAAGATTACGGAAAAAAAACGTGAACTTACTGCCCGGCAAGTTTTGAGCAGTATTCAGGAAATCTATCTCCATTCCCTTGAAAAAGATCCTGAAAAGGTTGACGATGCTTTTGCGGATTGGTTTATTGGTTTGGTGGGAGAGGTATAGTTGCGTCGCCGTTTTTCCTCAACATCCTCTCCTCTGCAGGAAGCAAACCTTAATACTTTGGATCACAGGTGTTGACTAATTCTTATAGCTCTGGAAGAAGCTTCGCACAGCTTTAACCCCTCCCGAAATGGCATCGACCACGCATAATTGGCGCTGCAGCGGTAAGGTTCGCATTGCTCTAAGCTTCCAATACCTGAGTGGTCAGAAGTCTCAGGTGCTCGGCATTATCAACAGAGATAAAAATATGCTCAATGATGAAGCCAACAACATTCGTGAAAGAATGCAAGCGCCTTTCCTGCTCATTGTTGTTCACTAAAACAGCATCTCTACCCCTTTCTTATCCAGATAAAGCGCCATCTCTTTCATCCTGGGATGACCAAACCCAAAGATAGTCTGGTGTTTTTTGTAGTATGTACGGGTCAACGTATCATCCCGCGTATCAGCCCCTAAAATTGCCAGCTGCTTATAGAGTTCGCTCACATCGTCAATTTTTTTGTTTTTCAAAATCTTCTCAAATATTGCTTCGCTTTCAAGATAATGAATTTTTGCTTGATCATATTGCTTATGCAGATAATATAGTTTCCCCAACTGCAAGCATGCAACCGCCTGGTTACGGTGTTTATCCGAACCATTATATATCTTCTCATAAGTTTTTAGAGCCTTCCGTAACAGGAATTTGACTTCCAAAAATGAATGGGGAACGTCAAATTTGGAGATAGCCTCTAAAACATGTAATTTGCAAAATAAGTGGTTGTCTTCGCTGTCATAAAATTCCCGCAGAAGCTTGGCCGTTAATGCCAGAATATGTACCCCATCTTTGAGATCTCCATTTTTAATAAGAGCTTCTGCAAGTTGTAATCGTAAGAAGAAATGCATAAAAGGATGGCAATCCTGTTTTTCAAGATAACTTTTATGATTTTGAATAAGTTCAATTGTTTTCTGAATTTCTCCCTGATTCAGAAGAAATATGGTCAGGGCATATATGTAATGAACGTTATTGAGATGAAATTTAGAAAGCGTGAATAGTTTCTCTCCTTTTGCAATAAAGGGCTGGCATTCATCAAGTAACCCCTGGAGAGCATAGTATTGTATCAAATTCGAGAAAAGCCGTAACTTTTGCTCGCCCATTCCTTCTTCCAGATCGCTAAGATTTAGAGCTTTTTCACTATAGATAATAGCCTTTTCATAATCCGGGCGAATCCCATAGAAAAAAGATAAATCTATATTATATATAATTTCATCTTTACGATCCAGTTTGATTTGATTGTCAAAATCATTTTTCAAATGTTCACTGATCTCTTCCGCGCTTTTTAAGTCGCGAATAGCGCCTATTAAGATGTTGTTAATGCGAACTCTCAGTGAAGACAGAGGTTTGCTGTGATAGTTAGCATCATTGGATTCTTTTGAAAGTTTAATAGCATGGAGTAATGGTTTGTTATCTTTAAGAATGGCTTTATAGTTCTTTTCAGCATTATCTGAAAAAAAATCTTTCAATAGGGTTATGGCCTCATCGATCAGCTTTTTCTTTTCGGACAGAGGAATAAGAAAGCTAACAATTTTCTGGATTAATTCTTGCATGCTCATACAGATTTCCCTGTTATTTTTTGAGGCTGCCACTTCGATAAACGAATATTGATTAATCAAACTTGTCAATTCCTTTATGTCCGTTTGAGAACCCCTGTTTTTCACCCAGGTTTCGATGAACGTAATGGGAATTTCGTCCCGATGAAAGAGAGATAATAATCCCAGAAGGGAAAATGCTTCTTCTGAATTTTTCCTCAATTCTGTCATATTCATCTGGATAGCCGCTATCAAATCTGTTTCATAGTCGTCAATTGAACTTCCCAATTTCCTTTCCCGTTCATTTTGGGGCAACAGGGAAACCTTTGCCTCCTTATGCCTCCTCAAATAACGCTCAATGCTCATTCCCGGGTAGCCTTTGATATAATTTATGGAAAGCGCCAGGGCAGCCGGGCAATCACTCAAATGGCTGGCCAGAAGGGACTTTGATTTTTGAGATTCACCGGGAAGGAATATATTGATGTATTCAATAGAAGTTTTTCTCTTGAAGGGTTTGATTTGAATGAAATTTTGAGAAAAATTCGCGTTTTTGGTTGTAACCAGGGTATGGATTGTTTTCTCGTGAGAAAACAAAATATATGGTTCGATGTCACGCCAGGTTTGCGCATCATCAAAGATAATCAGGCATTTCAAGTTCTTTTTTCGGATACCTTCCTTGACCAGGCTGATCAACCGCTCATGCTCCATTGCCAGGATGGCGCCTTCGCTATTCAAGTTCCAACTTAAGCAAGAAGCTACTTCCAAAGCAAATTTTTCAAATTGTGGCGTAAGGTACTGATTCGCCCGGAACCACCACACCACATCATATTCCTTGAAGCGCTGATGAGCATAACGTTTGGCGATCTGGGATTTTCCAAAACCCTGATGCCCGCTGATGACGGCTGTTTTCAGAGAGGCATTTTTGAAGGTGTGAGAAATGTGATCCATTACCTCTTCCCTTCCTACAAAGTTCGGGTTATCAGCAGGCACATGCCATACGTGCGGAAATGGAGCAGAAGCGCCTTTGCACACCGACAGCAGCAAGAAAAACAACGCCAGGCAAATTGGCCTTGTGCATTTTAAATACCTAGGGAAACAACTTGACCACGTTGCCATTCATGATTTCTTCTTTGGGGATTGGCATGAGGATGCGGGTAATGTTGGATCTGCCAACTTGCATACATTGACATTTCAGTCCGATGGTGAGGCAGAGTTGCTGGAAAGCCTCCTCTGTTATAAAAAGATCAAGGGAATTGCGGACTTGATTTGCTGACCCCCTATAGCCATTGTCCCGAACTTCAAATTGCAAAAAGCCCGGGACTTCTTGCAACGAGATAAAAACAGAACCATTTTTAGGCGCCCGATGAAAGGGCTTGCCGATAGCATTGATCAACAAGGCCTCTATTAAAAGGTGGTCCCCCCAAAGGGACGTCATTTCAGGAGCTATGCTTGTTTCAACCGTTATCGCCGAGTTATGAATTTTTTCGGCAAAAACAAGATGAATGTTATCCAGAATCTGTTTAAAATTAATCTTTTCTTTCTTCATCGGATGCCACAATCCACCTGATAAAGCGTCCGCTCCTTGAAAGCAGAGATATATAATCTCCATTTTTTCAGCATTTCCAAGCTGAATAAGGGAATTTTGAAAGGATTCATGAACGGCGTTTAAGGACAGGGCCATATGATTCGCTTGCTCTTGCTGCCGTCTTTTCAAATTGGCTTGAAACTTCTTTTGAGCCTGATAGGAAATCTTATGGATTTGCGCATCCTGTCGCAATATCCCCAGCTCTTCCCTTAAAACTTTTTCTAAAGCGTTTGCTTTAACGCGGCCATCTTCAAATTCCTCAAATTTATGACGGTATTTTTTTTGAAGACGTAAGTCAAAAAAACGAAGATAAAGACCGATCAGGAGCGCCATAAAAAGAGTAGAAAGAACAAAAACAGCATAGCGTAATTTGTGGGCATGGGCGTAAGCCAGCAACAGATCGGGAAATTTGCGGCTAATCAAAAGGGGAATTTTGGATGTTTCATTTATAATCCCCGGGGAGAGGCCCTGAAGGTCGATCGTCTCATATGTTCCCAAAATCCTTTTAAATGCATCAAAACCAAACTGAATTTCTAAAACGCCCTCTAAAAAACCTTGGGGGTTCATAATCGTTAATGTTCCCTCAATGGTCTTATCCTCAACTACAAATAAGGGTTTTCCCGAAGGTTCCCGCAAAGTTCTTTTATAGGCGGAATCAAGCAGCAAGACGCCCTGGCGGTTTACCATCAATCGAGGAGGGGAAAGTTTTGTGTAGGACACCGTTTGGAGTTCAAGAAGCATTTGATAAAATTGCGCCTGAAGATAAAAGGAGCCTAGAACCCGTTGAACCCGCTGCAAGTCCACGCGGGGGTTCCTCTGGAAATTCTCGTAAGAGGCAAGAATGCGGGCCTCTGTGAGGCTAAAGAGCTTCTTTAAGTCTCCAAAGACAGCTTCAGCCTTCTTGCTGATTCTCTCAACCTCTCGGGCTTGAGACGCCTGATGGTCCTTCAAATAGCTTTGGTAATCGAAGAAAACATAGGCGATGACAAAGGAGCTGGAGAAAAATGCCAAAAAAGCTAAACCGACAAAAGCTGGCTTTAGAATATTGCGAATGCCGTATGCAAATCCCATATCACGCCCCTCAATCAGACTTTGCCCCATAAAGGCCAGATTGCAAGGGTCTTACTCAAGCATCTCGTCTTAATTTAAGCATTTCATTCTCTGATGGGAGGATGCTACCCCTGTTTTGCTATAAGATCAAATCGTTTTAGGCAAATTTTGGTTTTTATTGAGCTTGTGAGGTTCTATGGGCCTTTAGAAGACTCCGAAATTGTTCCACTTGGTGACAATGTGGTGACAATTTATTTTTATATTTTTTGTTCTTTCCCGCAAACCCTTGATTTCTGTGGTGCCGGCTGCAAGAATCGAACTCGCGACCTACTGATTACAAATCAGTTGCTCTACCAGCTGAGCTAAGCCGGCTCCAGTTCCCATTTAGTATCAGGTTTTATCGTTTATTTCCACTTCTTTTCGCTTTTCGAGTTGAAAAACGTAACAGAGTGAGAGATTGTAGAGGCATAAGGCCAAGAATTCTTAAGAAAAAAAGGAATAAAATCAGAATGAACACCCCACAGAAAACAAAGGTTTTAATCATTGGTGGCGGGTCTGCAGGCTATACAGCCGCAATTTATGCGGCGCGGGCGAACCTCAAACCCCTGCAAGTCTTAGGCATACAACCTGGCGGACAGTTGATGATGACAACGGACGTTGAAAACTATCCCGGATTTGCTGAAGCCGTCCAGGGGCCATGGCTTATGGAGCAAATGCGCAACCAGGCCGAACATATGGGTGCGCAAATGGTTGACGACATAATTATGAAGGTTGACTTTAACGTCCGCCCTTTCCAATGCTGGGGGGACAGTGGCGCCCGCTATGTAGCGGAAACGGTGATTATTGCGACTGGAGCGCAAGCCAAATGGCTGGACATCCCTTCTGAAGAAAAATACCGCGGCTTTGGGGTGTCTGCGTGCGCCACTTGTGATGGATTTTTCTTCCGCGGCAAGCGTGTGGCTGTTGTGGGCGGTGGCAATACAGCCGTTGAAGAAGCCATTTTTTTAACCAACTTCGCCAATCACGTCACTCTCATCCATCGCCGCGATACGTTACGGGCGGAAAAAATTGCCCAGGATCGGTTATTTCGCAATCCCAAAATTACTGTGATTTGGAATGCCGCTGTTGAGGAAATTTTAGGTACGGAATCTCCTCGTTCTGTAACGGGCTTACGCTTGTGTGATACGAAAACCAACGCTCTATCAGAAGTTCCGACGGATGGCCTCTTTATAGCCATCGGCCATACGCCCATGAGTGAAATTTTTAAAGGCCAGCTCGCAACAGATCATGAAGGCTATTTACTCGTCAAACCCAACAGCACGGCAACAGATATTCCCGGCGTGTTTGCGGCGGGCGATGTTCAGGAAAAAGTCTTCCGCCAAGCGATAACCGCCGCCGGACAAGGTTGCATGGCCGCCATAGAAGCGGAGCGGTTTTTGAGTCATGGGCAAGCCTGATCCTTTAAAAGCTTTTAGATAACTTATTAAGAATCTCTTACCCCGTCGTAAACGGCCCTGCAGGAAGGCCATTGATAAATTGGACAACATGGGGATTATCCGTTTCATCCATTTCCTTAACCGTGCCCGTCCAAATGAGCTTGCCGCGGCAGAGCAACCCAACCCGATCCGCAATTTTACGCAAGCTCCCCATATCGTGGGTAATCGTCAATGCGCTTGCCCCAATGCGGCGAACGCTATCAATAATCAACTGGTTGATGGTACCACTTACAATAGGGTCCAGCCCTGTTGTCGGCTCATCAAAAAAAATTACTTCTGGATCGGCTGCGATCGCCCGGGCCAGCGCGACGCGCTTTTGCATGCCTCCCGATAATTCAGCTGGATAGATCAGAGCCGTGGTTTCATCCAGATTCACCGCCCGAAGTTTATCCATGGCAATTTCCTTGGCTTCTGCCGCCCTGACGCCATATCCATGGGTCAGGGCAAAGGCTACATTTTCCCAAACGGTCATACTGTCAAATAATGCCCCGCCTTGAAACAGCATCCCAAATTTATCCAGGGACTTTTGTTGGGCCGTATAGGAAAGGCCAATAATCTCTTGCCCGTTAATTTTAATGCTTCCGGCATCCGGTTCAATCAATCCCAAGATGCACTTAATGAGAACAGACTTTCCCGTCCCCGACCCCCCAATAACGACAAAAGACTCCCCGGCATGGAGGTCAAGGTTAATACCATCGAGAACAACCTTATCTCCAAAGGATTTTTTGAGGCCCCGAACACGAATTTTAAGAGGTATCGTCATGATTTATTTCGAAAACAAAATTGAAGTTAAGGCGTAATTCATAAACAAGATGAGAATGGAAGCGGAGACAACCGCACTGGTTGTGGCTCGGCCAACGCCTGCAGCGCCGCGCCCTGATTGATATCCATGGTAACATCCCATCAAAGAGATGATCAACCCGAATACAGCCGCCTTAATTAAGCCGGAGGTCACATCTCCAGACTCGAGGTATTTTGAGGTTTGGATTAAGTAGTTCGCCGGGTTAAAACCAAGCTTGTAGATGCTGACCAAATAGCCCCCAAAAACGCCGATAATGTCTGCAATAAGGACCAATAATGGCAACATAATGACGCCTGCGACGAGACGGGGAACGACAAGGTATTTGAAGGGATTCGTTGACAAGGTTGTGAGCGCATCAATCTGCTCCGTTACGCGCATGGTGCCAATCTCGGCCGCCATAGCCGCGCCAATGCGCCCTGCCACCATTAAGCCGGCGAGGACAGGGCCTAACTCACGGGTCACTGATAAGACGACCACAGTGGCTACCGCCCCTTCCGCATTAAAGCGCGCAAAACTTGTGTGGCTTTGAAGCGCCAAGACCATCCCCGTAAAGATGGCCGTTAAGCCAACAACAGGTAAAGAAAAATAACCAATATGAAGAAATTGGTAACCCAGTTGACGCCAGTAAAAGGGCGGGCGCACTACATGACTTAAGCTTGTCACAAAGAAAATGCCCAGCCGCCCTGCATCCATAAGAAAAGCTATAAAAACACGTCCGATTGTTCTTAAAAATCCCAGCACATTTTATCCTTTATAGTCAGTTTGCCGGGTGAGAATAAAGCGGCGGCTGCAGTAAGGGCACTTTACGCCCCCTTCCTCGCCTGTATTCAAGTAAACCAACGGATGTCCAGAATTATCCTCATGACTACGCCCGTCACAGCTTACCACAGAAGCTTCCACCCTCATCAGGTCTTGACCCGTCGATTTTTCCATCATCCCGATCTTTTAAAAAAACAATAATAATTTAAGCTGCATACCTTGCCCAGCAAAATAATGCTTTGGCAACTCCCTAAATTTACAGTATATAAACAAGAGTGAAGTTGCAAGGTATTGCAGCAAATGCACCCGTAGCTCAGCTGGATAGAGCGTTGCCCTCCGAA
>CAYRJJ010000021.1:0-18416 GCA_964424515.1 uncultured Candidatus Finniella sp.
CTCATACTCTCCTACAGTTTTCTTAAAATTGAAACTTACGCAGCGGCTCTAATATAATAAGTTTAACAAAAAAGTGATTTCTATTATGAGTCATATCAATATTCATCCTGTTCTATATATTATTATGTAAGTGATCTGCATATATATCATACTAAATGATTTTCCTGCAAAGTATATTAGGGTGGTATTTTATGAGGGGGCATCACAATACTTTTGTTTTCTTCTCATAAGGACATAAGTCATTGAGAATGCAAGTCGGGCAGAGCGGAACGCGGGCCTTGCAGACATAACGCCCGTGTAAAATCAGCCAGTGGTGCGCATGAACGCGGAAATTTTCAGGAATAACAGCCTGAAGTCCCCTTTCAACAGCCAGGGGGGTCTTTCCGGTTGCAAGCTCCAGGCGGTTTGCGACACGAAAGATGTGCGTATCCACCGGGATGGTTGGTTCCTGAAAAGCCACATTCAAAACCACGTTAGCTGTTTTTCGACCCACACCCGGCAAGGACTCCAAGTCCTCCCGGCTTCGCGGGATTTGACCTTTAAAACGATCCATCAAAATTTGGGACATCGACATAATGTTTTTGGCCTTTGCGGGATAAAGGCCGATGGTTTTAACATGGCTGATCAGACCTTCTATTCCCATGGCCAGCATTTTTTCAGGGCTATCAACACGGGAAAAGAGGTTTTTCGTCGCTTTATTAACCCCTGCGTCCGTCGCTTGCGCCGATAAAATCACAGCAACCAAAAGCGTATAGGTATTTGTGTAATAGAGTTCCGTTTGTGGATGGGGGTTTTGGGCTGCAAGGCGCTTAAACATTTCGGTAATTTTTTCTGGAGCCATAGGATGAATCCTTTCACAGTCTATTATTTTATACCTTGCGTAGGGCGTGTCATCAATTGAAGGATTTTGTGGCGGAAATGGCGGGTTTTGAGAACCGTACCGCAGAATACTTAAGGCGTATTTGAGAAACGGAAGCGCAGAAAACTCCTATTTGCAGTCCAAGAGCCGATCATTGATGACACGCCCTAAGTTATGAAGAAAAAAGGCTCAGGAACCAAACTAAATTTTTATGTCCCTGTTTTTAATCCAGCACGCCCATTCATTCTCTATTTCTTTACCCGTTCCATCAGGCTGTTGAGCGGGCTATCGCGCAGAAAAATAGGAGGATTCACGCAAAACCCTAACCTGAAATGTCATGCCCGGTGTTCCTTGCTACCGGGAGTTGTTTTTCTCTTTATTTATGTTTAAAATGAGGTTAACGTTTTTGTAAAAAAGCTGCCATTCCTTCTTGCCGGTCTTCCAGGGCAAAAGTTGCCTGAAACAAACGGCGTTCAAAGCGGATGCCTTGCTCCAGAGGCATATTTTCAGCAGCGCAAACAGCTTCTTTCACCATTTGTACAACAGGTTGAGAAAAGGAGGCTATTTTTTTAGCCGTTTGCAAGGCTTCTTTTCCCAATTGACCTGCCGGCACAACACGGGTTACAAGACCGCATCGTTCAGCTTCATACGCATCCATCAGCCGCCCTGTGAGGCATAATTCCATGGCTTTTGTTTTACCAATGAGGCGCACAAGCCTTGTGCGCCTCCTGCTCCTGGCAGGGTCCCAAGAGTAATTTCGGGTTGGCCAGATTGAGCCGTGTCTGAGGCCAGGATCATATCGCACATCATGGCAAGCTCACACCCCCCGCCCAAAGCATAACCCGAAACAGCGGCTATAACGGGTTTACGGCGCCGGGCTAGATATTCCCACAGGGCAATAAAGTCATTATTGTAAATTTGGGCAAAAGTGAGATCCGTCATTTCCCGTATATCCGCCCCGGCCGCAAAAGCTTTTTCACCTCCTGTCAGAACGATGACCCCAATATCAGCATTGCTTTCAGCTTCGCTTAAAGATTGGTTCAATTGAGAAATAAGATCACGGCATAAGGCATTGCGAACTTCCGGCCGGTTCATCGTGATCACCATAACGCGCTCCGATACGCCGGTGAGAATGAGTGGTTGTGACATAAATACCCCCGTATTGATAAGCGTAAATTATTTTTTTTAATAAATCACTTGAATTTTTGGTGTAAAGTACCTACATTTTCGTTAAGTTCTCCATTGGGGATTAAAGATCATTATCCTTTATTTTATCCCCAACAATAGGGTAAAAGGGATAATTTAAGCATCATGGAATTATTAAAGCGCATTGAAGCTATCATTGAGGAGCCCCTTACGGGTCGTGGATATTCTGTGGTGCGGCTTCAACTTTCTGGCGCAAATCGAAAGGTTTTGCAAATTATGATTGAGCGGCTGGATGATGCAGCCATCAATGTTGACGATTGCTCAATAGTAAGCCGCCTGGTTTCTGTCCTGCTGGATGTTCAAGATCCCATAAAAGATCCCTATACATTAGAAGTGTCATCGCCGGGTTTGGAGCGTCCTTTGGTTAAGCTCAGAGACTACCAACGTTTTTGTGGTCAGCCTGTTGTTGTGACAACGCATCAACCGGTCAACGGATGCAAGCGCTTTCAGGGACGCTTGACATCGGCGGATGAGAATGGAATAACTCTGGATTTGTTATCAGCCCCTAAAGAAGGGGCAAGTTCAATAATTATTGAGCTGGCGAATATTCGGGCAGCGCGTCTTTTTATAGACTTTGAAAAGGGATCATGAAATAAAGATTAGGTAGAGGATTAAAATCGTGTCCAGTCAAAAATTTAGGTCTTCCGAAATGAATATGAGCAACCAACCCCGTCATGAGCTTCTTTTCGTTGCGGAAACTGTCGCCCGTGAAAAAGGGATTGAGCGGGAAGATGTCATTTTAGCAATGGAACAAGCCATTCAAAAGGCTGCAAAAGCTAAATATGGAATGGATCGCGATATCCGCGCAACCATTGACCGGACCACAGGCGAAGTTGATATTCAAAAATGCTTAACCGTTGTTGACGAAATTCAGGATCCCTTAATAGAAATTGAACTGAAAGCAGCAAAAGAGCGCGACCCGAAAGCCAAAGCTGGTGACCTCATAACAGAAATGTTACCTCCCATTGAGTTTGGGCGTGTGGCTGCTCAAAGCGCCCGCCAGGTCATCTTTCAGAAAGTCCGTGATGCCGAGCGGGCCCAGCAGTACATAGAGTATAAAGATCGCATTGGTCAAATCATAAGTGGTTTGGTCAAACGGGTTGAGTTTGGCAATGTTGTCATGGACCTCGGCCGCACAGAAGCCATATTGCGCCGGGAAGATACGATTCCTCGTGAAACTTTTCGCGTAGGTGACCGCATTCGCGTATATATCGGTGATGTACGTCCCGAATCCAAAGGCCCGATGATTTTCTTATCCAGGACGCATCCCCAATTTATGATGAAACTGTTTGAGCAAGAGGTACCAGAAATCTATGATAATATTATTGAGGTTAAGGCTGTCGCCCGCGATCCGGGAAGCCGGGCAAAACTTGCCGTTTATACGGCGGATCCAGGCATTGATCCTGTTGGGGCCTGTGTTGGAATGCGCGGAAGCCGTGTTCAAGCTGTTGTAACAGAGTTGCAAGGTGAAAAAGTCGATATTATCCCATGGTCTTCCAATCCGGCAACTTTTGTCGTCAATGCTTTGGCGCCGGCAGAAGTCATAAAAGTTGTCCTGGATGAAGAAAATCATCGTGTCGATGTGATCGTAGAAGAAGAACACCTCAGCCTGGCGATTGGACGCCGGGGTCAGAATGTGCGTCTGGCCGCCCAGTTAACAGGCTGGAACATTGACATTCTCACAGAAACCGAGGAAACAACCCGCCGCACTGAAGAACATGCCAATCGGACTAAATTGTTCATGGAAACGCTGGATGTTGATGAGATGATTGGTCAATTGCTGGCAGCGGAAGGGTTTGCCGCCATTGAAGAAATTGCGTACGTTCCTTTAAGTGAATTCTCAAATATTGAAGGGTTCGATGAAGAAATTAGTCAAGAACTGCAAAGCCGGGCCCTTGCTTATTTAGGCCAGCGAGAAGTTAAAGTCCGTGAAGAATGTAAAGAGTTAGGCTTAACGCAAGAAGTTATCGATATTGATGGCTTAACTCCGGAAATGCTGTTAAAGTTAGCGAAAAATGGAATAAAATCTTTGGATGATTTTGCAGACTTGGCCGGAGATGAGCTATTAGACATTGTTGGCAAGTCAGCATTGCCTTTAGAACGGGCTAATGCAATGATTATGGCTGCACGGTCCCACTGGTTTTTAGATGAGCAAGATTCAAGACCTGATTAAAACAATGAATGTTTAGGCGAGAAGCAGAATGAGTAACACGACCGAGCAGGGAGAGAAAAAAACCCTGACCTTGAGTAAAAAGCTGGATATAAAAAAGGTCGTTGAGTCAGATCAAGTTCGACAAAGTTTTTCTCATGGCCGGTCAAAGACTGTTGCTGTAGAAGTCAAGCGCAAGCGTGTAACCATACCAGGCGAAGTTGCTGAAGAAAAGAAAAAGCCTGTTGACGCGCCAGTAGCCCAGTCGCCGCAACCATCCCCCCCAGAACCGCTAAAGCCTGCAATGACCTCCGCGGGCAAGCGCCTCACAGAAGACGAACTGATGAATCGCCTCAAAGTCGTCCAGGACGCCTTGAAGACGGGCGCCATGGAAACAGAAGAACGCGCCCGTCGGGAGGCGGAAGAAACTGAATGGCGGCGTCAAATGGAAGAGTTGGCGCAAAGCCGTCAACAGGAAGAGTATTCCCGCAAAGGCTCCAAACAGGCTGCGTCTCAACAAGAATCGCCTCTGCCGCCAGAGCTAACGCCTGGCCTTTCCCCCGTTAAGCCTGATGCGCATCATGATGAACGCTCCCATACGCCTCCTCCTTCAAAAGCCACCTATGATGATGAGGAAGAAGCAGCAGGGAGCCGCCGGAAAGCAGGTTCCCGTATTGAAGCCAAAAAAATTGCCACGCCAGTTGCAAAAAAAGAATTTGACCAGCCCCGAAAACTGAAAGGCCAAACCCTTACCCGGGCCTTATCTGGCGAAGAAGAAAGCCGCAGCCGCTCGCTCGCCTCCTTACGCCGAGCCCGCCAAAAACACAAACAAAGCATGGAACAAACGGAACAACTCAAGGTTGTGCGGGAAGTCATTATTCCTGATATCATCACGGTGAATGAACTGGCTAACCGGATGGCTGTCCGGGGCGCGGATGTTATCAAGTCATTGATGAAATTAGGAATGATGGTGACGATTAATCAACCCATTGATGCGGATACAGCTGAATTGCTCTGCAGTGAATTCGGGCACAAGTTCAAGCGTATTTCGGAAAGTGATATTGAGCTGGGACTGCGCGGTGAAGAAGATAAAGGGCAAGATCTGGTTTATCGTGCGCCTGTCGTTACTGTTATGGGACACGTTGACCACGGTAAGACTTCCCTTTTGGACGCTTTACGCAAAACAGACGTGGCAAGCGGCGAAGCTGGTGGCATTACCCAGCATATCGGGGCTTATCAGGTGACGCTAAACTCTGGCCAAAAGATAACATTTATTGATACGCCAGGCCATGCCGCGTTCACGGAAATGCGGGCGCGAGGCGCTAACGTTACAGACATCGTTGTGCTTGTTGTTGCCGCTGATGACGGAATTATGGAACAAACAATTGAAGCCATTCACCATGCCAAAGCGGCGCAAGTGCCCATGGTGGTCGCAATTAACAAGATGGATAAGCCGGAAGCCAATCCGTCCCGCGTCCGGTCTGAATTACTGCAGCATGATGTTGTGCTTGAAGAGTTTGGTGGAGACGTTCTGTCTGTGGAAGTGTCGGCAAAAAAGCTTTTAAATCTTGATTTATTGGAAGAAAAAATTCTCCTGCAAGCCGAAGTCCTGGATTTGAAGTCAAACCCGAACCGTCCTGCGGAAGGGGTGGTCATTGAGGCTCAAGTTGACAAAGGACGCGGAACCGTTGCAACAATTTTAATTCAACGGGGCGCCTTGAAAGTGGGGGATATCTTTGTCGCTGGCGCCGAGTGGGGCCGTGTTCGCGCCCTTATCAATGATCACGGGCACAAAATTGAATTGGTAACACCCGCCATGCCTGCTGAAGTCCTGGGCTTTAACGGCGTACCTGCGGCAGGTGATGAATTCTTTGTCGTTGAAACGGAAGCCCGCGCCCGTGAAGTCGCGGAATTCCGTCAACGTCGTGAACGGGATGCCCGAGCCGCTGCATCGGCCCGCAGTTCTATGGAACAGATGATGACGCAAATTGCCGCTGGTGAAGTCCGGGAACTTCCTATTGTCCTAAAATCAGACGTTCAAGGCTCTTTAGAAGCCATCCAAGCCAGCTTAGGGAAGTTATCAACGGCTGAAGTCAACATTCGGGTCCTTCATGGCGGCGTGGGTGGTATTAATGAAAGTGATATTACATTAGGCAAGGCATCGAATGGCATTATTATCGGGTTTAATGTCCGCACAAACCCGCAAGCTCGTGAGCTAGCGAAACGGGATAATGTAGAAATTCGTTACTATTCAATAATTTATGATGTTATTGAGGACATGAAAAGCTTGATGAGCGGTTTACTCGCGCCAACATTACGTGAAAAATTCCTGGGCTTTGTGGAAATTCGCCAGGTCTTTAGTATCAGTAAAGTTGGAAAAGTTGGGGGCTGCTATGTTACAGAAGGAACTGTTAGGCGCGGCGCCAAGATCCGTTTGTTACGCGATAACGTCGTTATCCATGAAGGAGAATTGCAATCCCTTAAACGTTTCAAGGATGAGGTCAAGGAAGTCAAGGAGTCTTATGAATGCGGTATTGTTTTAGAGAATTACAACGACATTCGGGAAAATGACGTCCTTGAATGTTATGAGATAGAGAGTATTGCCCGTCAAATTTAAGGCAATAAATAAAAAATGATTTCACGACCCACTGACAACACCTTATTTACACCTTCACGGGCGCCAAGCCATCGTCAATTAAGGATGGGAGAAGAGGTTCGCCACATCCTTTCTACTTTGTTTTTCCGCTCTAAACTTCCTGAACCCGGCTTACCGGCTTCTGTCACGATCACCCAAGTCAAAATGTCGCCAGATTTACAAAATGCAACGGTTTATATCATGCCCTTAGGCGGTCAATACCGTGAGGAAACGCTCACTTATCTCAAGAACATTACTGGATATATCCGCCATCAATTGGGAAAAGAACTCCAGTCTAAATTTATCCCTGTCCTTCGGTTCCATCTAGATGAATCTTTTGATGAGGCAGAGCGTATTTAAAAACTCCTTAAAGAAGATAAGCAGCGATAACCTTCCCGTACATAAGGAATAAAAAGAGGGAAACTACCATGGTCGAGCAAGATCAATTAATAGCGCTTCAATCGCGGCGGTACGCCACAGCCTGCAACGTAAAGTAACCCCTTAAATCACCGTATACTTTTGATTTTATATGAATGTTTTTTCTCATAAATAACAAAAGCTAAGTCATTTTTTCGCAGATATATTTCAAATAAAATTTTTAAAAACAAAGTTTTATATATTTTTTTAGCAGGAAACGCTGCATTTAGTGGAGGAGCCAAGGTATTGGCATACGCCACCCAGAGATATCATGCCCGTAACGCTTAATACGGTTAAAACAGCCTGGCACATGAATTTTCTTGCGTCATTTGCATGCCATGCTTCTTTAATCGGATGATTTTGAGCAAGAATTTGATTTTAAATAGTCTCGAAAAGCGGGATTGATGCTTTGCCCGCGCCATAAGGCGCACCGGAATTCCCTGTCAATTTTGTCCATAAAATCGACAACCTTATCGTAAGTTCCCGCAGCTGCCGGGATCATAATCTGCATTTCCTCCCCCCTTGATGTGGCTACTTGTTCTTCTGAAACAAGGAAAAAGCGGTAAAATTTCAGGTAGTCCAGGCCAGCTCCATGAGCCGCATCGTTAGCTGTCAGGACAAGGTTGGTTACGCCCTTCTCTTCACAAAACAGCAAGAGTTGCTCCATGACCTTGAGTTGGAACTGGCCCATGAGCAGCTCTTGCAGGTACCCGTCAAAGCCTGTCTTTTCATTAAGCTTTTGAAGGCTGATGGCGGGAAAGCTGCAAGCGGCGACAGGCGTAAGGCATCCCCCTTCTTCCCGGGTGACAAAAATTTCTTTCACTTCCAGGGTCATTTCGCAAAGCAACCCGTGGGTGTAGTCTCTGGCCCTGAAAACATGTAAACATGGGGAAAACTCCTGAAAATCAACCAGAAACGAATGGCTGAGGGAGGCGAGTTCTGGTTCAGGCCCTTGAGGCAACCCATTGCCCCTTAAAGGGTGGGTAGTGTTGATGGTTGCTTTAGCCATGGCAGGTCTCCTTATTTGAAGAGTTTTTGTTTCCTGTTGAATCATTTCCTTTTTCTATTTGAGGGTTTCTTGTGTGATCCTCTCTTGCGGGTTAACATTCTTGAAGCTTCAAAGCTTTAGCCCTGAGGGCAGGACTTGAGGTAACGCCGGATGGCCGGATTATCCCGTTGCCCGCGCCATAGATCTTGCTCAAACGCGAGGCTGGTTTTGTTCATAAAACCGCGCCATCTATCAAAAGCTTTACGGTCTGTCGGGATAACCATTTCCGTTTGTTCTCCCTTTTCCGTCAGGGTTTCATCGTAATGGCTAAGAAAGTCATGGTAAATTCCGAAGCCTTCAGCCTGGGCGTCATCCATGTAGATGGTGAGTTGGGAAGCGTCATGATCGGCGCAAAATAAAAATAGTTGCTCCAGCGCCTTCATTTGAAATTGAACCACGATGATGCCGTAAAGGGTCTCATCTTCGTCCAGAAACTTGTTTGATTCCTTCAGCATAGCAGGGAAATGGCAAACCGCTGTCGTTTCATCCCTGCTTTTCTCAATTTCCAGGATAAGGTCGCATCCCAGGTCATGGAATGGATCCTGGATATTCATTTCATAAATCTGCAGGCCGATATTGCGCACTCCAGCCATAAAGCCTACGTTCGAGGACATGATTTGAGAAGAATCGTCAGCTTTTTCTTCAACAGGATCGGGATTGGAAACCACAAGCTTTAGATGAGGAGAGTTCTCAGAACTACAATGTTTACCATACGTGTTTTGAGATGTGGCAAGCTTAGAATCAGGATCTTGATACATAGGGTTTTCCTCCGGAATAAAGTGAGCTTACTTCTTGCAAGCGCCTACGGATATCATCACGCATCACAAATGTATCACTTCAAAAAATGCATGTCAACAAAATGTATCAATATATTGATACCAAGAGGAATTTTTTATGGTTTTTACATTTTGATAATTTCTTTTGAAACGGATATAATCGTGTAATTATCTCCCATAATTTTAACCATTGAGCACGATGAATAACGAGACAGGATCAGCGCAAGCTATCGCCCAAAGATTAACAAGCTTGCGAAATGCTACTGGCCTTACACGAAAAGAAATAGAGATCAGATATGGAATCAAAAGCGCAAGTTTAAGAAGCTGGGAAATAGGGACTAGAACTCTTAAGAAGCGTACAGCTGAAGCATTAGCCTCTATTTTTAAAAAACATGGCATTATTTGTACAGCAGACTGGATTTTAACCGGAGAAGGGCTTGACCCTTTGGAAGCATCTGCCCAATCTACAGAAGAAGCTTGTATTTTAAAAGAAATATATTTATTCCAGTCTTTTTATAATGATGACTCTATTGTTATCCAGGCACAAGATCACTATATGACCCCCTGGATACAAAAAGGGGATTTTGTTGGAGGAGTGTTTATTAATCAGGAAGATACGGAAAAATTTGCAGACCAGGTTTGCATTGTGAAAACGTGTGACTTTGGTACACAAATAAGACTTGTCCAAAAGGCGGAAAGCGATAAGCTCTTTAACCTGGTCTCTTTTTCTAGTAAGGGGAACATTCTTAATGTAGAATTGGAGGCAGTGGCGGTCGTTATATTCTTTAGAAGGCAATTAGATGTAATATTAGAAGAAAATTTTCCTTCTTTAACCAGCCTACCTGCATACCAAAACCATTAATTCCCTTAGCTACGGATTAATTTTTGGGAATTTTAAGGTAAACTCAATGTAATCGCCCTCTACGGCATGCCAAGTGATGTCACCTCCAAAGCTTTTCATGGTTAGCTTGCAAAATGCCAATCCAATTCCTGTTCCTTCTTGTTTGGTGGTTTGATATCCATAAAATAAATCATTCATAATTTGAGTGGATGCGCCACCTGCCGTATCCCTAACACAAATGATGTCAAAGTCCTCTCCTTCTTCTGAAACAATAAAGATTTTTCCTTGGCCGTTTTTTTTTATCTGATACAGGGAATTTTTGAGTAAATTAAACATCACACGCAAGAACAAGACTGGATTCCCCAAAAAGGTAAATCGATAACGAGTGTCCAGTTGGATTAGGTTTCGCTCACCCTTTTCGAAAGGATAAGCGTCTACGGCATTTTTTATACACGGTTCACTTGCGCATGGCACCAGGTCTTCGGCCGTTAAAGAACCCAAAACGACACGGCTTAATGCTTTCAGCGTATCATTAATATAAGTGTTCATTTCGTTGATTTTTTTTTCCAGATTATCTGGCAGAGCCATCAACTTTTCTGGTTGGAAATCGCTTATTTTCTTGACAGCTGGCAAATTAGCCTTTTGAGCAAGCTCATAGCTATCAATTAGAGCAGGAAGGTATTTTCTGATAGACTTATTCATCAAGCCAATAGTCGCTAAAGGAGAACGCAGGTCATGGGCCACGCTGCCCGCTAAAATCATAACAGCTTGCCTGATTTCTTCCTCAATCCTTGCCTTTTCTTGGGCGACGGCTGCTTTCTCCAGCGCCACTTGCTTCTCCTTCTTCGCTGCCTCGAGTGCTGTAATATCGAGCGCAGTTCCAATAATACCGATGATATCTCCCTGCTCACCATAAAGAGGCGCTTTTTTGGTAACCATTATGAGTTCTGTGCCATCTACAAGAGTAGGAGTTTCAAGCAATTCCTCTGATTTTCCGGTTTGCATAATCCGCTGATCTGTTTGTGCCAGTACATCAGCAATATTTTTCCAAGGAAGGTCGTAGTCGGTTTTGCCAATCATCTCCCGGGAAGAATTAAAACCAGCCATTTTCGCCTGAAAATCGTTACATCCCAAATAAATACCGTCTCTATTTTTCCAAAAGATACTTCCAGGTACATTTTTTAGAATATTATCCAAGTAAACTTCAAGCTTCTCTATAGCTAAATTCTTAAGCTTTTCTGCTTCTTTAAGTGCTGTGATGTCGATAGAAGTTCCAATCACCCCTATGATGCTTCCCTGCTCATCATAAAGGGGAGCCTTATGAGTAAACATTATAATATTTGTGCCATCGGATAGCTTTACTGATTCTACTAACTCTGCGGGTGCGCCATTTTCCAAAACTCTTCTATCAGTCGCTTTTAAGGTATCAGCACTTTCATGCCATGGGAGGTCATAGTCTGTTTTCCCGATGATCTCTTCTGGTGATGTTAATTTGGCTAGTTTGGCTTGAAAGACATTGCACCCTAAATAGAAACCATTTCTATCTTTCCAAAAAACGCTTCCAGGAATATGTTTTAAAATATTATCCGAAGTATTAGGATCATTACTCTGCTTCATAATTTTTTAATGCTTTTAAATAGGTTATTATCATGTATTCTCATTGAGTCCCAAAAGCTGAATTCTCCATTTAATAAATGGAATTGTTTGTTTAAACTTTCTTATAAAGGAATAACCTGCTATGTCAAATTTATTCAATATAATTTATTAATATTTTTTATAGATGATTTAGAAACGTCGGCCATAATGGTTGTGATTAAAAACCCTTGGCGGGTAGTATTTAAAAAATTTTTATTATAAATATCTAAAAGATATTCAGGTATTGCATGATAAATAAAGGAGGAAGAATTAACTCCTAAAATGCCAGGTGAGTCCAAAAACAATGGAAGCTCATGTAAAAAGTATTTAACAGCTACATTTGCAATTTCATCATTTATAGGGTTATCTCCATATTTATTAGCTAGTATCCACTTTGATGTTGAAAGACAACCTAGCCGAAATGAGACTTCATTTTCAAACTTTTTCAAAAAATGTTCATAAATTTCATAGTATTTTTTGTTATTGGCAGCAAGTTCACTAACTTTTAAAATTCTTTGTTCAGCTTCTTTTTTTAAAATTCCCATGTTTGCAAAAGCTCTGATTACCTTATTTTCTAAATAACAATCTTGCCTTTTTGTCTTTTTAATTGATTTCTCTTCAGAATAACCAAGGGCTTTAAAAGTAAAAGCAGATATGCCATCAGGGATAAACACCCTAATGCTTTCAAATTTTTTAAAAGACCATCTTAATAATTTTTCTAAATTTTGTTCTGTAAAGTAGCTATTAAAGGGGCTTGCTCCAATGACCGCATGTTCACCTAGCTTAAAAATTTGTTTAGATAGTTCATTAACAGGTTGGCAATGAATTTCCTTGTGCGTCATATACGGGTGAGATAAGCATTCCTGCTCTGCTGAATGGGGGTCATTTGTTCCTAGCAGCATATACATCTCCTTTTTATTTTTGTCTGTTTCCCGCTACAGTTTTTATTGATGGAGTGTGCTAGTTTTTTGGGGGAATTGATTTTCATTGAATTTTTGGCATCTCTTTTTAAAACAAAATCGAAAATCAGAAAAACTAGTACACTGCGTTTGTTATGTTGTTTCTAGTATAATTAATAGCATGGAAAAAATTAATTAAATCAGCAGAGTGAAATATCAGTTTTATTTATTGTTTGTGCTGATCAAGAGAGGGTTGAATACTTTCCCCTAAAGCCTTCTTTTCTTTCTCACAAGAACAAAAAGTCACCCTCTCTCCAAATTGTTATTGTTTTATCTCGGCTATTCTTCCTGCCTTATATTCCCCAAAAGGTAGAACACGTGAAAGATCAATGTCAAAAAGGTTGGAATCGAAGACATAATAGTAGGTTTCTCGCTTCCCTTGAAGGATTTGAGGTGGATAAACGTAATTTTTCCACTCTCTTGCAGGAGGCTCAAAGATGGCCTGACGACTGTGATAAAACATCATCTTTTTTTGATTTTTTAATTCTTTCAAGAGAGAAGCGTCTATATCAAGAGCTTCCGCTGAGTCACAGGAAACTTCAAGTTGATCTGCACTATTAACTGCAAGCCCATGATTAACTCCATCCTCCGTTAAAAATACGTAACTTCCCATAGATTCACAAAGATAAGCTTCTCGTAACTTATATTGTTTCACAAGTTTCTTAAAGAAATTTTGGAAGTTGGGATCAGCAATAGCATAGTTTACGAGATCATCAGATATAATGGCTTTCAGGGTCACTTCTGACAACTTGTTAAAGTAGCGCCATTGGGCGCTTTCAATTGCCTGGTTAAGCTGCTCTACCATATCATGGTCTTGTTTGCGGATATAGTGATGGATGATACCTTCGTTGAACGCTCGTATAACGATATCTTGATCTGTCATGCCTGTTAAAAGAATTTTTTGAATGTTAGAATCAGTGATTTGACGGCATAATTCAATGCCTGAGATGGTGGGCATCGAGTGATCAACGACAATCACGGAGATTTCCTCAAATCGTTCGGGACGATAAACTTCGTGATGGGTATCCCAGATATTAACATCTAAACGACGGTGCTCCCACTTATCTTCATCGACACCCTGAATATAGCGATTCGGAAAAGGATTGGGCTTATAAACTTCATTTAAGTAATGGAGGGCTTTTTCAGGATTGTTAAAATGTTGATAAGAGGCGCAATCAGAGGAGAGACCATTATTAAGGTTCTCTAGAAACTCACGGTCATCGTCAACAAGAATAACACGTGTGGGATGAAAACAACACGGAATCATAAGGCTCTCCAAACTCAAACAACCTGGGCAATAAAAACAATGTATAAAATAAGCATGACCCGCATACTAATTAACTCTTAAGCCTTATGTATAGACATTTTTGGTATTTTACAAGTTTATGGGCAATTTTTTTAAATGCGGCAAAAAATCGAAACCACAAACTCTACGTCCAGAGGGATTTTAGCCGCTCCCGACACTTCTCATGAAGGGAATTTGCGGCCTCGTTCTGGGCAGCAATCAGCTTTTCGTATCGGTTGAAGTCCTTGACGACTTCCTTTTGTACGGTAAGGGGAGGTAGCGGGATTTTAATCGATGCCATATCTTCCAGGCGGATGCTCTTGACAATGCTGCCCGCAGAAAACTTTTTGATTTCCTTGATGTATGTTTCATTCTTGAAGAAGTAGTAGAGGTATTCGCCTGATAACAAATTTCCTGATCTTATCTCAACTTTCACCAGGTCGGATGAAAATATGCCATTCCTGTTGGCGATAGTCGCCCTTCCCAAAATTGCGGCTTCCTTGTTCTTGTCCTTCATCGCAACCAGTATGTCTCCTTTAAGGCAGGCGTTTTTTTCATGGGTTTGCGTTTCATACCTGAGATATTTCGTCTCATAATGGGGAAAGAAATTCTTTTTGACGGATATCAGGGTAAAAAACGGAATGCCATTATTTGACAATTGGCCGGCCTTGCAGGAAAAACCCGTAGAAACGAAGGTAACCAGGTCACCAAGGGGTACCAGCGGATAAGGTGAGGTGACATCCCTGCTGCCCTGGTAATGTCTGCCGATCCAGTTCTCATTATTCTGCCGTATCTTTTCAAACGGAACTTTGACAAAGCCAAGGCAGGTCAGTTTTGTTTCCGATGCCTCCTTAATGTTGGCGCTTTGGAGGATATCAAGGTCATTGCGGCCCTCTATTTTTTTCCTGTGCCTGTCGAGCGTCCACCCGTCGTTTTCAACATCGAAATACCAAAAGTGGTCTTTCCCGTCGGGGCAGCGGATGTTTTCAAGGTAAATGAGGGCTGCCTTTACATTCGTATAGGGCAGGAAAGAGCCATGGGGCAAGGAAACCACCAGCCTGAGATCGGCAGTGTCCGTCAGAAACCGTCTGGCAGCTTTACGCTCCGTACCAAACAGGAACCCTTCCGGCACGATGGCCGCCATCCTTCCTCCTTTTTTGATAGACTGGAAAAGGTGGAGGATGCACAGGACATCCGTCTTTTTCCTCGCAATGCCGTTTTCATATAATGGGTCGTATGGGTAGTTTTTCGGGTCACGGGCAAAGGGCACGTTCGTCAAGCCGATGGTATATTTTTCATATACGGGATGCGCCAGGGTATTGCCGACCTGCTCGATGCCGCTATGGCTACCCCAATGCAGGATGGCGTTCATTTTCGCTATGCGGGTTGAAACCGAGACGTCCTTGCCAAAAAACAGGCTTCCTTCTTTTTTTGAGGGGTCGAATGCGGTGATGGCGTGGAATGCCCCCGTCAAAAGTCCGCCCGTACCGCAAAAAGGATCGTAAATGGCGTCGTTGTTTGTGGGCGACACCAGACGGGCCAAAACTTTGACGATAGGACGGGGCGTAAAAAATTGTCCCAGGTTTTGCTTTGAAACTATGTTGTTCCTTAGAAAATATTCATAAGCGTCGCCTAAAATGTCTGAGTCGAAAGAGGTCAGGCGGTAATTGTCCAGAATGGTTAAAATCTTTTTAATAACCCTTTCCTGAGTCATTCGGGCTTCAGCGAAAATATCTTTTGCATCATAGCGTGTTTGCAAATGGGGAATAAGGAACCCGTTGAGATATTGTACCCTGTCTTTTTCAGCTTTCAGAGATTCCCATAAGGGGTCTTTGTGATGCTCTTCCAGAAGTTTCAAAAACAGGAGGTTGGCAAATTCAAGGAACCGGGATAACCCCGCCTCTATATTGCCTTGCCACAGGCAGTCCTCCACACGCTTGAAGATGTCGAAAAGTTCCGCTCTGTCCCTGATGACTTCCGGCTTGCGCATATCCATTTAACAACTCCTTGTCATGAGCGGAAAGGCTGGTATTCCTCTCCTCTTGGCAATTATTAAAAATCAGATGACTTTATTTTGCAAATCAAGCGGCGATGCCTGGAGTCAAATAAGGGTATGGAAGTTTTTCCAATTAAGCCTTCCGCCTTAATGCCTTTACCCAAAAGTGAACGGAAACCTCCCCGCACAGTTTGAACCGCTTCGTGTAGCGTAAAATTACCGGCAAGAGGTACGCAATCAAGACCCGGAGCGGAATAAATAGTTTGAATACTAGATCGACCAAGCCAGTATTTACTCTCAACTAATATATCAAATACGCGGTATTTTTTTGTTTCACTATATTTTCCGCCACGCTTTTTATCTTCTTCGCCAGCCTGGATTTTTCCTCCATATCCTTCACCAAAGATAATAATATGTTTTCCTTTAAATATTTGATCGAGCTTTTCCACCGTAACCATGCCGTGAATAGAATTTTTGACAGGTTGAGTGACTTCGGTTTTTTCTGTGCGGCCACCGGCTTTAAAACGGGCATGTAATGGCTCGTAGGTAAGGCTAATATTCGCACCGTCAATTTTTTCTGTAAACTCCCAGGATTTTGGGATTGAAAAGACAGGGTCTTTGAGTTTGAAGTCATCATATAAAACCTTAAAGGTTTTTTCATCCCGTTCAAAGATAGTCTCTATTTTGGGATATAAAATTTCTTGTTCCTTATACTTTCCAGATGAGGATGATTTATTTAAACAGTATAATGGATTCTTTGGGGTTTATCCAGAAAAAACACAAAAGACCAGGCTTTTCCAATACCTCATCATGAAGTTAAGTCATTCCCCATTCGGGAGAGCCTTTTCCTCATAAATCATTATACTCTATGCCAAAGGGACAAAAGGGAGCAGGAATATGGAGTAGCCTGTTTGGGATCACTCTTTTTGAGCAATCATTTTCCCCCGAGTCGTTACCAGATAGGGCTGCATATGCCGGGCAACCGTTTCCACGACAGGCGCCACAACAGAATTTCCAAACTGCTTGTAAGCCTGGGTATCCGAAACAGGAATTTTAAAAGTTGTTCCACCCGGTTTCTCGAATCCCATCAGTCTTGCGCATTCGCGTGGCGTCAACCGCCGGGGGTTACGGTTTTGCTGCCGGATAAGGATTTCCGAGCCGTCCTTGTAGTAGCGAGCTGTTAAAGTGCGCGCTACGTCGTTAGCCCCGCACAGCCCGAACCCAAAACCATTTCCCCTCTGGCGGTGTTTTGCGGCATAGTCCTGGAGGTATTGCCAAAGACGGTCGGTCAAGGTGTACTTGCCAGCAACCTTACCCTTACTTCCGCTGGTATATAATAAATCTTCCGGCTCACTGCCATCCTGGGGGTGTAAAATACTGGATAGCCTGGGGGCTGTTGCCAGAGAAGGAAGGGCAAGGTTTTCCAATGTAAAGGTATTTTTATCGCGGAATCCGGCAATAAAAATTCTTTCCCTGTGTTGAGGTACAAAAGCGCGTGCATCTATAACGCGCCAGTGAACCTGGTACCCGAGTTCCTTTTTCAGTGTCTGCATCATGACCTGGAAAGTATGCCCCCGATTATGATTGGCAAGGTTTTTGACGTTCTCCAGGAGAAAAGCTTTTGGCCGATGATGGGCGATGATGCGCGCAACATCAAAAAACAGAATTCCCTGGGTTTCGCAGCGGAAACCATGAGGCCGGTTCAGGGCATTTCTGCTGGATACTCCGGCTATTGAAAACGGCTGGCATGGAAACCCGGCCAATAAAACATCATGCTCTGGTATGTCCTTTGGCCTGATCCCGGTTATATCGCCCGCGACTTCGTGCGGTGCGCCGGGAAAATTCGCGCAGTAGGTTTGCCTGGCATACTTGTTCCACTCGCTTGTAAACACACAACGTCCCCCTATGAACTCGAAGCCACGCCGGAGTCCTCCGATCCCTGCAAACAGGTCAATAAAGCTGAATCCACAGGAGGGAGCGGATGGGGCAGGATTTTTCGCTATCTGGTCCAATTGGCGGACATGTAATCGGTGTTGGGGATGTTTAAAAGCATGGCCTTGTAAAATTTTACTTCCAGCGCTTTCTTTACTGAAACTTTATATACATACATTTTTACTTGCTTTTTAATTAAATTCCATACAAAAATGAACCCATCCATTTTGTTTCTCTTTTTGACCCTGCCTCCCGGGGTTTCCATAATGATCGTCAGCATGGCCGCTATTACCAACCCCGCAACGGCTTTTTCCTCTTATCCCGCGCTCCAGGGCGGGCTTTTTTTGATGGCATGCGCCCTTTCCCTGATCGCTTGTCCCTTTGCTTTAAGGTTGGCTTTGAGGTAAATTTGAGAGACCCTTTGCGCCTTTTTTTATAACAATACCTGTGATAATTTTTATAATCACAGGTATAATTAGGGAGACGCAATTTTCCAGGAATTCATGAATAATGACTAACAACCTGCCTTTACAGATCCATACAGACTACAAGATCTTTCTTCAAGATGTAAAAAACAAGATTAAGACAACGCGGTTGCAAGCCGCTTTATCTGTAAATCAAGCGCTGATCCAATTTTATTGGGAACTTGGAAAAATGATTATCCACAAGCAAAAACAC
>CAYRJJ010000022.1:0-18355 GCA_964424515.1 uncultured Candidatus Finniella sp.
AATTGTTTGATTGCAATTAACTATGCGTAAACTACAAAAAATGAGGGGTAGTGAGATAAAATCAGGCAGAATGTACAGTTTTTACATCGACGATGGGATGCCCTTAAAGAATAAATTAATTGACTCTTTTTTCTAGAATTAGGACAAAAATACCCTTACAGTTTTAATATGAGGCGTAGAATTTTAAGCTTTTTGTTTGTTTTAGGGCTTGGGGGAATGGGGGGATTATTTCTCTTGTGGGCCCCCGGGGGTGTTCTAACGCCTGGATCTCATTCTCAAGATACAATTGTCATTATTGAAAAAGGCAGTAACTTATCTACAACAGCTCAAGTATTGAGGGCGGAAGGGGTCGTGGCGCACCCGTGGGGTTTTATTGCGGGTGTTCTTTTGTCTGGTAACCGGGGGGCCTTAAAGGCAGGGGAATATCTCATTCCAGCCTATGCGCGTCCTCTGGATATTGCGCATATATTGGCGAGCGGTAAAGTGATTGTCCATCAGGTAACCATTCCAGAAGGACTGACGGTGCCCCAAATTATGGACATTGTGAACGCTATTCCCCATTTAAGGGGAGATGTGATCCGTATTCCCGAAGAAGGCGTTTTACTACCGGAAACCTATCGTTATGTGTATGGAGATTCACGCGAGAAAATTTTGTCCCAAATGCGGCGGGCGATGAAGCAAGCGCTAGAAGAAATATGGGAAAGCCGAAAAGCAGGGTCACCCATTAAAACGCCGGATGAACTCTTGGTTCTCGCGTCTATTGTTGAAAAAGAAACCGGCATTCCCGAAGAGCGGCCCCAGGTGGCGGCTGTGTTCTTGAACCGGTTAAAAAAGGGGATGAAATTGCAGTCCGATCCCACCGTTGTTTATGGTTTGACCTTAGGCGAAAAGCCGCTGGGGCATCTTCTGACTTTTGAAGACCTGAAACATGTATCAGACTATAATACGTATCTTATACCAGCTCTGCCCCCCAAACCCATTGCTTGCCCCGGGCGCAAATCTCTGGAAGCCGTGGTCAATCCCGCTGATACCAACGATTATTACTTTGTGGCGGATGGCACAGGGGGCCATGCTTTCTCACCAACCTACAATGAACATGTCCAGCATGTTAAAGAATGGCGGAAAATGCAAAAGAAAGGGGGGAGTTATGGGTCATGAAGGATAATCCCTTATTTTTTAAGGTATCTTTTGCCCAGCCTCCTAACAATAGACAGAATCGGCGAAAAGAGAGCTATTTATTCACTTCTTCTCTTCATTTTCTGGAATGGTTACGGATAAAGGAGAGGCCATCACTTTAAAACAGTTTTGTTTTTCATCATATTCTTCAAGGATTCCCCGCGACATATCAAAATTCCAGGCATGAAGGTTGAGAGAGTTTTGGTTGACTCTTTCCCTGATCCACGGGAAAGTCTGTAAGTTTCTTAAAGAATTGATAAGAGAATATTGGCCACAAAGGATGATTTTCTCTTCAGGAGCGCTTTCCGCATGACAATCTATCGTTATATCATGGGCTGATTTAGCAAGTTCCATCCATTTTGTGAGGAAACTTTTTGGCCCGCATTTTTTATGGGAGCGCTCTAAAAGCGATTCAATGCCCCCGCATTGCGTATGGCCAAAAAGAATCACGTGCCGGATACCCAGAATACATACGCCAAATTCCAGCGCTGCGCTTGTACCATGATAGGATTGATCTTCCTCATAAGGGGGGACAAGGTTAGCCACATTGCGGATGACAAAAAGATCCCCCGGCTGGCAATTCATCACAAGGGCAGGATCTACCCTTGAATCGGAGCAAGCGACCATGAGGGCTTTTGGGTGTTGGCCTTGTCGGACTAATTCCGAAAAGATGGTATCTTCCTTGTCAAAATAACGCTTGCGAAATTTTTGATACCCTTTAACAAGGGTTAGAATATCTTGTTGCATATAAAAAAGCTAAAGGATTTTACGCCTTTGGTCAAAGATAAAGACAAGACAGCCTCATTTAAGTTTTTAACTTCTTTTTTTTTGCGCTCCCAAATCTTCCTCTTTTCGGTCTTGTCCCGGCAGCGCCTTTTTGAATTTTAGCATTCACAATATGAATGGCCTCAGCCAGAGTCAGGTTTAAAAAGTCATAAGCCTTGGGGATGGAAGCAAATTGGTCACCAAACTTCACGTAAGGGCCAAACCGGCCCAGACCTACGCTCAGGATGTTACCTGAATCGGGGTGTTCGCCGATAACGAACGGCAAATTCTTCAGCTGTAGGGCCATTTCCAGGGTTACATCATCTGGCGCTGTCGTTGTCGGTAGCGAGACGCGCTTTGGTTTTGGCTTTGCGGATTTAACCGCTTTTTTCTTCTTCGTTCCGTTGCCTTTTTTAAGGGGATCGTCTTCTTTTTTATTTTTTGTGGTGGTTTTTTGCGCCGATACGGTTGTTTCATCTCCCCATTGGAGGTAATACCCGTAAGGGCCTTTACGCAAGGTAATTGACTCATCTGTAGCGGGGTCAGAACCAATTTCTTTTGGTTCTTCTGGCGCCACAGCCGCTGCTTCTTCCGCATTGACGCTTAAAGGGCGGGTATAACGGCAGTCGGGATAGCCAGAGCATCCCAAAAAGGCGCCAAACCGGCTCAATTTTAAGCTGACGCGCCCTGTTTGGCAGGTTGGGCAAACACGGGTTGTTTCGTCTTCCCCATGAAAGAGATGGAAGCTCAAATCGTGTTCCAGGCGGTCAATGACTTCCGTTGTACGCAAATTTTGCGTTGATTCCGCCGTTTCATGAAAAGCTCCCCAGAAACGCGTCAAAACAGCCTTCCACGGTAAATGCCCTTGGGAAATTTCATCAAGCTCTTCTTCCAGGTTTGCCGTAAAGTCATACTGGACATATTTGTTAAAGAAATTAACCAGGAAAACGGTGACGAGACGGCCCCGTTCTTCGGGAATAAATTGACGCTTTTCGAGCCTGACATAATCCCGCTCTTGCAAAACATGAATGATTGAAGCATAGGTGGAGGGACGGCCGATCCCCAACTCTTCAAGTTTTTTGACCAGGCTGGCCTCGCTATAGCGGGGCGGGGGTTGGGTAAAGTGTTGGTTCGGCGTAACTTGGCCCTGGTTAATGGCTTCTCCGATAGACAAGATGGGCAACAGACGATCCTCCTCATCCTTGTCTGACTCTTCATCGACCCCTTCCTGATATAATTTTAAGAAACCGTCAAATGTCAGGGTGGACCCGGTTGCCCGTAAAATAACTTGCTTATCGGGAGAGGCCATGTCCACCGTAACCTGGTCAAATAAAGCGCTTTCCATTTGAGAGGCCACTGTTCGCTTCCATATCAGTTCATAAAGCTTATATTGGGCGTCATCCAGATATTTCTTAACTTCTTCAGGAGCGCGGGAAATTTGTGTGGGGCGAATGGCTTCATGGGCTTCTTGCGCGTTCTTTGATTTATTCTTAAAGACGCGCGGGGAAGAAGGCAGATACGGTTTCCCGTAAGATTTTTCAATATAATCCCGTGCGCCTGCGAGGGCTTCCTGAGCAATCTGAATACTGTCCGTACGCATATAAGTAATTAAACCCGTCACTTCCCCCCCAATTTCCACTCCTTCATACAAACGTTGCGCAAGTTGCATGGTGCGTGAGGCCCCGTATCCCAATTTTCGGGAGGCTTCTTGTTGCAACGTTGAAGTGATAAATGGCGCAGCCGGGTGGCGCTTGACCTGGCGTTTTTCCAAGGTAGCCACGGCCAATGCCTGTTGCCGGACAGCCTCACATGCCGCTTCGGCCTGGCTTTGGGTGTTCAAGTCGAATTTATCCAGTTTTTTCCCCTTGAGGTGGGTTAAGCGTCCTGTAAATTTTTCATTTCGAGGGGTCATTAAGTGAGCCGTAATGGACCAGTATTCCCGGGGCTTGAAAACTTCAATTTCCGCTTCACGCTCCACCACCAGGCGCAAAGCCACCGATTGAACACGTCCTGCGGAGCGTGAGCCGGGTAACTTACGCCATAAAACAGGCGATAAAGTGAAGCCAACCAGATAATCGAGTGCGCGGCGAGCAAGGTAGGCTTCCACCAGTTCCTGATTAATGGCCCGTGGATGTTCCAGGGCATGTTGTATAGCGGTTTTTGTAATTTCATGAAAAACAATACGCCGGACGTCTGTTTGAGGGGACAGGGCGCCTTGCTCACTTAAAACTTGCTGAACATGCCAGGAAATCGCTTCTCCCTCTCTATCCGGGTCGGTTGCGAGGTAGAGGTAATCAGCGCCGCGAACAGCTTTTGCAATTTCAGCCATATGCTTTTTGGCGCGATCGTCCGTTTCCCAGGTCATTGCAAACCCTTCATCAGGACGGACGGAGCCGTTTTTAGACGGCAAATCCCGGATATGGCCAAAGCTTGCCAGAACCGTAAAGTCTTTGCCTAAATAGCGATTGATCGTCTTGGCTTTTGCCGGCGATTCCACAATAACAACGTTTTTCATAAAGTCCTAACCCTTGGCTGTGAGGCAATGTATTGGTTTTTATTTTGCAAACCTTAACGCCTCTTAGCAAGGGATGATAGTAAAGATCAAGAAAAATTTCTGTAAAGAAGTAAATTAGGAAAAACACGGAAGAAAGTGGAGGGCATCAGGATATGTTCTTTTCTTCTTTCGTTAACCTGGCAATGGCTTCGACATGAACGGTCCACCGGAATTGGTCGAGAGGCTGGATCCTGTCTATGCGGTATCCCCCTTCAACCAGAATACGGGCATCGCGGGCGAAAGTTAAAGGATTGCAAGATACATAAATGAGGGTTGCAACGTCTGAAGCTGCCAGCGCGCGGGTTTGGCTTTCCGCGCCAGCGCGTGGCGGGTCAACCACAACAACGTCATAAACGCTCAACTCTTTTTCTTTCAAGGGTGTTTTATAGAGGTCACGGTAGAAGGTTGTAATAGGCCGTTGGGACTTTCGGGCGGCACTCTCAAGCGCAGCCAGGGCGGGTTCATCCATTTCATATCCCTCCACAGGCGCATAACGGGACAAAGGTAAGGAAAGCGTTCCGCGCCCGCAGAACAAATCGGCGATCCTTGTGGGAGTTTGGGGAAGGAATTCACGGACAACCGATGCCAGGTATTGGTCAGCCTGGGAACTGGGTTGTAAAAATCCCCGGCAATTGCTTTCTACAGGGACCTCATCGAACAAAACGTAAGGTGTTTCTTGTATCAGGGTAAAATCTTCTTTTCCTTTTAAGGTGACGAGCAGCCGACAAAGTTTTTGTTGGGTTGCGAATTGTCCCCAAATTTCCCGTTGCTCCAGGGTTAATGGCGTTTTGTCCCGCACTTCCACGTTAACATCCAGGCCATTATGGGCAGCTGTAATAAAGACTTCTCCTTCAAACCCGGGAGCAAAGGATTTTTTCAGGACGGTGAGCAAGGGTTTCATAAAAGCCACAATCTCAGGTTTTAGGATATGACAGCTTTCCAGAGTGAGGAGTTCATAGCTGTGGTATTTATGATATCCCAGTTCCACCCCCTTGGTATGGCAGCGAAAATTAAAGTTAGCCCGCCGGCGCAAACCCGGCGGGAGAATAATCGGTTCCTGGACAAGGGATTCTGGATTTTGAAAGCCCTCAAACAACAGGGGCTTCAAGATCCTGTCGCGCTTGAATTGCCGGTACGACCGGTCTCCCAAGTGCTGGAGCTGACAACTTCCACACACGCCATAGTGAGGGCAGGGCGGTTTCACATAATTTTCGCCCTGGCTGATTATTTCATGTCCGATAACTTGATACCGGTTTTTTTTGGTGAGAGAAAGCTCAAGGGCAACTTCATCCCCGGGTGTTGCGTAAGGGATATAAAGGCGCTGGTTATCTATTATGACAACGCCGTCGCCATTTTGGCCTAATTCCTGAACAATGAGAGTTTTATAAAAGGAGGGGGTTTGTGTCATTTACGTCTCTTAGTGGGTTTTTTACATCTGAAGATCAGGCTCCGGGCCGCTCCTAACTTCTTGGGGTTTGGCTTAATTGATGACGCATCCTGAAGATGATACTCAATATACTTTTGCCCGCCTGATATAATCCTGGTGATAAGGAATATCCTTTATCAAGCATCCACTTATAAATGGCCTTACAAATAAAATCAAAAATTTAATGTTTATCAAGCTAGAGTTGGATTCTGAGATCATTGCTTTAAGCTTTTGTAGGTATTTCGAGAAAGTGAATACAAAGGTTCATATAAGTCTGGGTGGTCGCTATATATTTCAGTCATTCTCATAAGTTCGCAACATGCAAATAGCAAACAGATATTAAATTGTGTATCATTAAAATATGTTGAGAATGTGGATTTGAGTCTCTCTTGCGCTTCATTATGAAGGATTGAAAATACAAATAAAAAAGCAATATCGATACCTTTAGGACCCCGCCCCCAACTCTCCCAATCAATTATAGTGCAGTCGCTTGCAAGGTTTGCCCAGTGTAAATCTCCATGTGCTGTTTTCCAATCTGTAATGGTTGTTTGAGCAGCTGGAAATCTCTCCTGAATTCTTCGAGTGATTAACTCTTGCCTGAAAGCAATACAAGAGGTAGCAGAAAGTTCTAAGTTAGATAGGGAAGCTTTTAGATTGCTAAACCATGCCATACCAGGAAGGACAGATTTAAAATTTAGATAAGGGGTCGGAGATAAAACATTACTAATGTAATCCATAGTAATAATAGACCAGAATTTATTATGTAGTTCATGAATACCCGAATTATTTACCCTCGGTTTGTTGACTCCTTCAAAGTTAACGCTTTCTTCTATTTTTTTATTATAGTTCCTAGCGTCTTCTAAGCTTTCATGGGGAACTAACTTTATCCATTCGCATGATTTTACGTTTTTGAATCCTAAGCTTTTACAGCGCCAACCATACTTATACTCTGATACGCCCCTACTGTCAGGAAATACATCACAGATAACTTTATGAAAATCTTGCTTAATCATCAAGCTTCATGAGTACTGTATTTGAGTGGCATGGGTTATTGAGAACTATGGAAAAACATATTATTATGCCCCTCCTATTATAAAAAAAACGAGTGATGAGAAAAGTGGTGGGCGATGACAGATTTGAACTGCCGACCCTCTCGGTGTAAGCGAGACGCTCTACCGCTGAGCTAATCGCCCCCTATTCCTCAGTCACTCAGGCAACATAAAACAAGTTTTCTACCATTTCAATCTTTCTTTCTGGTAGGCGTAAATTTATTGGCGACAGCTTCTTTTAATTGCTTACCCACACGGAACTTAGCCAAACGGGTTGCGGGAATTTTAATTGCCTCGCCGGTGCGGGGGTTACGGCCATCACTGGCAGAGCGGTCGGTAGCAAAGAATGTACCAAAACCAATCAAGCGTACTTCTTCCCCTTTTATTAAAGATTGGGTGATGGAACGGAATGTTGCATCAATTGCTTTTTCTGCATCTGTCTTTGTAAGGCTGGAGGCAGTTGCGACTTTTGCGATCAAATCACTTTTATTCACGGTATGAATCCTATATTAAAGTTGAACTATTAGACTACCCTTTGAATTCTAAGTCTACTTTTCCCCTTTCGTCAACACGCAATATGGGCTTTTCCTCAACAAAGTTGCAATTTTTTGTGTTGATTTCCAAAAGTATATGCTGTAAAAAAACAGCTTCTTTATGTTTTTTCTTTATTTCATAAAATTTACTTAATAAGTTATATAAAAAAATTCTTTTTTTTCAAAATATTAGCGTATAGTGTGGTACGTCTAGTCAATGTTATAGAGAGTAAGTATATCCCCCTTCTCGGTGAATACGCCAATTTTTGAATTTTGATCTTAGAACTCTTTTTTTATTCCCCCTCTCTCCTTCAAGCGGATTAACGCCTAGCGGGGGCAAGAGGTGAAAACCTCCAACCCGACCTTACGCCCAAAGTTTCGGCGTATTCATCAAGTAAGGGGGATATTGCATTTATCACAAGCTTGCGGTGATGGACTATTCCTTTTATAACAAAGAAGGAGGTAGATTATTTTACGCCTAAAATGAGGGTCAGAGGGATAATGATTATTGTGACAGGCGCCGCCGGGTTTATTGGTTCTAACATTGTTGCGGCTTTAGAAGAACGGGGCATAAATCGTATTGTCGCATGCGATACGTTTGGAAATACAGAGAAATGGCGCAATCTTGTGAAACGGGACCTCTACAATTGCGTAGATTCCAGTCAATTATTTCCCTACTTAGAGGCTCAAAAATCACAAATTGAAGTCATTTTTCATATGGGGGCTATCTCTAGTACAATGGAGAAAGACGTTGATTTGATCCTGAATCAGAATTACCGCCTAACAATAAATTTATTGCAATGGTGTGGACGCAACCGGGTTCGGCTCATTTATGCGTCTTCTGCGGCGACTTATGGAGATGGCAGCGCCGGTTTCGTCGATGATTCTACCCGGAAAGGTCTTGCAACGCTTCGCCCTTTGAATCCTTACGGATGGAGCAAGCATATGGTTGATCGTACGGTTGCCCAAATCCGGGAGCTTGGCTCAAATGAAGATTGTACATTGCCGCCGCAATATGCTGGCTTAAAGTTCTTTAACGTGTATGGTCCTAATGAATACCATAAAGGTGGCCAAATGAGTGTGGTGAACCAGGCTTTTCATCAAATCCAACAGGAAGGCAAGGCGCGTCTTTTTAAATCTGATCATCCGGATTATCAGGATGGAGGCCAATTGCGGGATTTTATATATATTAATGATTGTCTGGATGTCATGATGTGGCTTTATGACCACCCGGGAGTAAGTGGCCTGTTTAATGTCGGTACAGGCCAAGCCAGAAGTTTTGCCGACCTGGCAAGGGCTGTTTTTTCGGCTGTCATGCGCCCGGAGTTCCTGGAATTTATTGATATGCCAGAGAATTTAAAAGGCAAGTACCAGTATTTTACGCAAAGTGTCAATGCAGGGCTTGAGAGGGCCGGTTATACAAAGACATTTACTTCTCTCGAAGCTGGCGTTCAGGATTATGTCCAGCGTTTCTTAATGCAAGGTGACCCCTACCGGTGAAGAAAAAGAGCGTTTAAAATTATGGCAAAGTTAAAAAAACACAAAATCGCGGTTGTGGGCGCAACAGGAAATGTGGGACGAACGATGCTCTCTATTCTGAGTGAGCGGGGTGTTCCATTGGAAAATGTGCAGGCTGTGGCGTCGGAACGGTCGAGAGGTGGTGAAGTTTCCTATGGAGAAGCAGGAACCTTGAAGGTAAGCCCTTTGAGCGCGTTCGATTTTCAAAGCGTGAGCATTGCCCTGTTTTCTCCAGGCGGAAAAGTATCTGCTGAGTTCGCGCCAAAAGCAGCAGCTTTGGGGTGCGTTGTTATTGACAATACTTCTTATTTTCGGAATGATCCGGATATTCCCCTGGTCGTTCCTGAAGTGAACGGAGCGGCGATCGCAGGGTATGCAAAGCGCCGGATTATTGCGAATCCCAATTGTTCCCTGATCCAGATGGTTATGGCGCTTAAGCCGCTGCATGATGTCGCGTCCATTAAGCGTGTTGTTGTGTCAACGTACCAGTCTGTGTCCGGGGCTGGCAAAGGCGCTATGGACGAGCTATTGAACCAAACGCGCGCGATATATATGAATAGCCCCGCACAATCTACCCATTTGCCCCGTACCATTGCTTTTAATGTTATCCCCCAGATTGGGGAGTTCAGAGAGGATGGCAGTACAGATGAGGAATGGAAAATGAGGGTAGAACTGCAAAAGGTTCTCTCCCCCCGTATTCAAGTTTCAGCTACGTGCGTGCGCGTTCCGGTCTTTATTGGCCATTCCGTTGCAGCAGCCGTAGAATTTGAAAGACCTGTCAGCCCACAGCAAGCGGGCAAAATCCTCAAGGCGGCGCCAGGCATTATTATCACAGATAATATTGAAGAAAATGGCTACATGACGCCGATTGAGTGTGCGGGCGAAGACCCGGTCTATGTGAGCCGCATCCGCCAGGATCTGAGCGTGCCCCACGGCTTAAGTTTATGGATTGTCGCGGATAACGTTCGCAAAGGAGCCGCTTTGAACGCGATTCAGATAGCGGAAATCCTGGCCAAAGATTATCTGTAGGCAAAAACTCTTTGTTACAAGTTGTGATCATCCATAAAGTCTTTGAAAAAGGAGAGAAAAGCCCGTGCTTGCTGACTATTTACCCTCCATTCTAGCTTTAACGGGCATTTAGCTGGTGGGCTTGATAAGCCCCGGACCAGATTTTGCCATTGTGGCGCGCAGTAGTTTAATCTATTCCCGCAAGACAGGCGTATTAACGGCAGTTGGGGTTGCGTTAGGAATTATGGTCCACTTGGCCTATATTCTTTTGGGTCTGGGAATTCTTATTTCTAAGACTTTCTGGCTTTTCCGTCTCTTCAAGTACGTGGGAGCAGGCTACCTCATTTATATTGGAATGAAGGGGTTGAAAGCAAAAAAAGGCGCCCTGGATTATGGGGCGCCGGTATGCGACAGGATGTCACCGCCTTTGCAGCCATTCGCGCCGGATTTTTAACGAATGCTATGAATATAAAAGCCCTGCTCTATTTTTTGAGTTTAATCTCTGCCTTCATTACGTCCAGTGAGCCTGTTGTCCTTATTTTCATTTATGGCGTCATCATATTTCTATCCACCTTAATATGGTTTTCCTGGGTGGCCCTTTGTTTTTCCCATGAGCGTTTACGCATTTTTTTCAGCAGTCTCCACCATTGGATTGAACGCATGACAGGTGGTCTTTTAATGCTTGTAGGGATTCGGATGCTTTTTATTGAAGCAAGATCGGTTGGGTAATGCTGCCTTCAAAGAGGCATGTACGGATTAGCCTTGTGAAAGAGGCCAATACAAGCTGAGGGGGTAGCTGGAAGCGTAATGGCGGATGAGGGGTTTTTGAAAATAAAAACTTATTTAAAGGGATTTTATGGATAAGGACAGTGTTGTAAGAGCGCTGCGTATTTCTGCACGTCAGAGCAATCATCTTGCGCTTTCCGGCATACGGGGTCACCATTTTGATGGCACGTTTGCACCTGCTGTTGGCACTTCATAGCATTCTGTTGCCGTTTGTACTCTAAGGCTTGCCGACTACATGGGTGTCCGTATGATTGCCCATATGGTTGTTGCGCATAGGGGTGACCATATGGTTGTCCGTATGGTTGCGCAGAGGGGTGTCCGTATGGTTGGCCATAGTAAGGTTGTTGCTGGCCATATCCCATGGCGCTTACATTGCTACTTCCACAGGTTATTACCCCCACTGCTAGTAAAAAAATAAAAAATAACTTATTCATGATATAAATCCTCAATAAAAAATAATTATAATTATTTAATTTTTTTATATAAGCTAAGAATATAAATAAGTTTACATGCCTTTCTCTTTCTGGTATATATTTTAGAAAACAATTGCCCCCTCCATATGAATGACAGGTGGAGAGGCGTGCCTTACGCCTCAACCCTAGTCAAATTTTTGCTCTATCCATTCCATATCAAAATCGCTGAAACCAAAATGATGGCCAATTTCATGAACCATGACATGATGCACCAATTGAGGCAGGGGTTCAGAGTTTTCCCGGGCAAAACGGATCAAAGGTCCGCGGTAAAGATAGATGATATCGGGAATGGCCAATGGCTCATTTCTGCCTTTAAGGGGAAGGGGGATGCCTTGATAAAGCCCGAGAAGGTCATATTTATCGGTTAGTTTTAGGCCATCCAGAACATCCTGGTCCGCAAAATTTTCAACCCGGATCAAAATATTATTCGCATAGGTCTGAAACCGGTGGGGAAGGAAATTCATCGTACGGTAAGCCAAGGCGTAGATTTCCGCAAGATCTGGTAGGTCAGCATCTTCATGGCGCTGCAATGGGAGGTTCCTGGTTATCTTTTTTTTCATGTTTTTTACTCTTTCTCTCGTCTTGCAAAAATACTTGATGCGCGGCTAAGTTATACCAATAGAGTTATTTTACCCTTGAACTGGTTAATAAATGGGTAAGCGCTCATCATTAATGTGAAGGAATTTTGAATGAATTTACTGAAAGGGGCGTGTTTTGCCGCTGGTTTGTGCATTTCTCTGAGCGGATGTAGTGACGGCGCCCTTGAGGGGGCTATAAAAATGGACAAGGCAAAGATATGGTTAGAAAAAGTTAATTTTAAGGTCAGTAAAAAGGTAAACAGTAATGCGCCTGTTGAGGTACACCTCATCATTATTTATGATGAGGCCGTTAAAGCGGTCGTGGCGCCACTGACGGCGGATCAATACTTTGCAATAGAACCTCAATTGCGTAAAGATCATGCGAATGACATCGATATCACGGATTGGGAAATCGTTCCAGGCCAGGAAGTCGATAGTGAAACCATTACGATGACGAAAGCATATGGGAAAGGCGCCTTTATATTTGCGCGCTATAGTACGCCAGATGCGCATCGTGAAGGGATTGCGGATGAGCAGGAAATTACCGTCCATTTAGATGAAAAGGATTTTTTTATAACGAAGAATCGATAATTTCCTTGCCTTTTGCCTGATTTTTCAGACATTAAGCTTGACGGCAACGGGTGAGTTCTATAAATAATGTGTAAAGCTTCCCATGCTGAAGGAGGGAAGTTTTGTGCGTTTAATTTTAGAATTTGGTGTGAAGTCAACATGTTTCAAACACTTTCGGGGCGATTGACGGGAATTCTTGATCGACTTCGCGGACGGGGCGCCTTAACGGAAGCTGATGTGATCGGCGCCTTGCGGGAAGTGCGTATCGCTTTACTTGAGGCTGATGTTGCCCTTCCTGTTGTGAAACAA
The DNA here is from genome assembly GCA_964424515.1 of uncultured Candidatus Finniella sp. Classification (GTDB taxonomy): domain Bacteria; phylum Pseudomonadota; class Alphaproteobacteria; order Paracaedibacterales; family VGCI01; genus VGCI01. The sequence goes on from CAYRJJ010000022.1 coordinate 12,746, forward strand.
TTTATTGAAGAGGTTCGAGAAAAGGCTGTTGGCCAGGATGTTATTCAAAGTGTAACGCCAGGGCAAATGGTGGTGAAAATTGTTCACGATCATTTGGTAGCGATGCTAGGGAGTGATGGCGAGCCTTTGAATTTAGCCGCTTCGGCGCCGTTGGCAATTCTTATGGTCGGGTTGCAAGGGTCGGGAAAGACGACGTCAACGGCTAAAATAGCCAAGTTTTTAAGAGCAAAGCATGGAAAGAAAGTGCTGATGGCGTCCCTGGACGTTTATCGGCCAGCTGCGCAAGAACAATTAGCTTCTCTGGGGCGGCAGCTTGACATAGAGACATTGTCTGTGGTTGAGGGGGAAAAGCCGCTCATCATCGCCAGGCGAGCGATGACAACGGGCCGCTTGCAAGGTTTTGACGTGGTCTTGCTGGATAGCGCTGGACGCTTGCATATTGATGACGTGTTGATGAGGGAAGTGGCTGCTATTAAAGCGGAGACTCAACCCGTGGAAACACTGCTGGTTGCTGATGCCATGACGGGGCAAGATGCCGTTACGGTAGCGAAGGCGTTTCAAGTCCAGGTTGGTATTACAGGAATTGTCCTGACGCGGGTTGATGGTGATGCCCGGGGGGGCGCTGCTTTGTCCATGCGGACGGTTGCGCAGTGTCCTATCAAATTGATGGGCGTTGGCGAAAAGCTCGATCAGCTTGAAATCTTTCAGCCGACGCGAATCGCGGGGCGCATTCTGGATATGGGCGATGTCGTAAGCCTGGTTGAGCGGGCGGCAGAAGTCATCAAGGCGGATGATGCTCAAAAGATGGCGGAAAAGCTTCAAAAAGGCATTTTTGACTTGAATGATATGGCAACCCAGCTGGAGCAAATGCTAAAGATGGGGGGAGTGAGCGCCATGCTGGGATTTTTGCCCGGCATTGGTAAAATTAAAGATAAGATTGCTGAAACAGGCATGGATGATAGGGCTATTCATCAACAACTGGCTGTTGTCCGGTCGATGACAAGGCAAGAACGGCGGGATTACCGTTTGTTGAATGCATCACGCAAAAGGCGCATTGCTGCAGGGTCAGGAACAACGGTTGTTGATATTAATCGGCTCATCAAACAGTTTCAGCAGATGCAGCATATGATGAAGCAAATGGGTAAAATGGGGAAAAAAGGATTAATGCGCCAAGGACTGCAAAGGCTCTTTGGTCATTAGAAATTAAAGGTAGAGTAAGGAGAAAAAAATGGCATTAAAAATTCGTCTTGCACGTGGTGGAGCTAAAAAGCGCCCTTTTTACCGGATTGTGGTTGCCGAAGCCAGTAGTCCACGTGATGGCCGGTTTATTGAAAAAGTTGGAACCTACAACCCGTTATTACCTCATGATCATGCGGAACGGATTGTTTTGAATCATGAACGTATCAAGCACTGGTTGTCCGTTGGCGCCCAACCGACGGATCGTGTGGAATTGTTCTTAGGCAATGCAGGGCTTGTCGAAAAGAAAGAGCGCACCCTAGATCCAAAGAAATCTGCGCCGAAAAAACGCGCACAGGAGCGGGCGAAGGCGGAACAGGAAGCCTTGGCTGCATCGAAAAAAGCTGCAGAATCCAGTGAAGAAGAAAAAGTTTCAGCCGTTGAATAAGGATGGCCTAAAACAAGGCGCTCCATGATTTTACTGGCTGTCATCGCTGCGGCCCATGGTATCCAGGGGGCTGTCAAAGTTAAAACATTTACCCAAAGCCCCAAAAATATTTTAGCTTATGGGCCATTGCAGGATGAAAAGGGGCTGTTGTATCCTCTCCGGTTTATGAGAGAGGTTTCGCCTGACAGCTTGATTGCGTCTATTGAAGGGGTAAATGATAGAAACCAGGCAGAGTCATTACGCGGGACACAGCTTTACGTTGAACGGGCCCAATTACCGGATCTGATCGAGGAAGAATTCTACCATAGCGATTTAATGGGTTTGCTTGTGCAGGATTTGGAAGGGCGCGAAGTTGGCCGGGTACGAGCGGTTAGTAATTTTGGGGCAGGGGATTTTTTAGAAATTATTGACTCTGACCACCATCTTTATACGATTCCGTTTACTCGGGAGGCTGTGCCTGTTATCCAACTGGCAGAAAAAGGATTAAACGGAAGTATTCAGGTCGATCGCCGTTTTTTGTTGGATTCGGCAATATCCCAAACGGAAGAGCCTATGAATGAAAAAAAACAAAAGGAAGAGGAATGAGTGCGATCCCTTCGCTTTCTTTCAAACCCTGGTCAGCAACGATTCTGACTTTATTTCCAGAAATGTTTCCGGGGCCTTTGGGACATTCCCTGTCAGGAAAAGCTTTAAGTGAAGGATTATGGTCGTTAGAGACTGTCCAGATCCGGGATTTTGCGGCAGGTAACCACCGATCCGTTGATGATGCCTGTTTTGGAGGCGGCGCTGGCATGGTTTTGCGTCCCAATGTTGTGGATGCAGCCCTTGAGCATGTTATGTCCCATGAAACGCCTATGACACGGCGGCCTTTAATTTATTTAACGCCCAGAGGAAAACCCCTGGACCAGGCTATGGTGCGCCGTTATGCTTTAGGCTCAGGGGTTGTCCTTCTCAGCGGGCGGTATGAAGGTATTGATCATCGGGTGATTGAACACTGGGAAGAGCAGGGTAAGCTAGAGGAGGTTAGTATCGGAGATTATGTCCTTTCCGGTGGAGAAATGGCGGCCCTCACGTTACTTGATGCTTGTATTCGCTTGCTCCCTGGTGTAATTGGTAAAGAAGAATCTGTAAACAATGAAAGCTTTGAGCTAGGATTATTAGAGTATCCCCAGTATACTCGACCACAAGTTTGGAAAAACAGGATCGTGCCTGATGTGCTTCTTTCAGGCGATCATCAAAAAATTGTCGCTTGGCGCCAAAGGGAAGCGATCAAAATAACGCAGGTACGACGGCCTGATTTATGGGTACGGTACCAGGAACAGACAGGGAGAAAACAATGAACCTTTTACAACAAATCGAACAAGAGCAAGTTAAAAAATTGACGCAAGGAAAAGAAATTCCAGATTTCCGCGCTGGCGATACAGTGCGCGTCCATGTAAAAGTCATTGAAGGAGAACGCCAACGTATTCAGCCCTACGAAGGCGTCGTCATGGGCCGTAAACATCGGGGCCTTAATTCTTCCTTACGGGTTCGTAAGATTTCTAATGGAGAAGGCGTTGAGCGCGTATTCCCCTTGTACTCTCCCAACATTCGCATTGAAGTGATCCGCCATGGCGATGTTCGGCGGGCAAAATTATATTATTTGCGCGACCGCACGGGTAAGAGCGCCCGTATTGCGGAACGTTCACGTCATAAGTTGCAGACGAAGGGATTACCAAAGGCTGTTCCAGTTGCTGCCGAGGTTGTTGCTCCCGAGGCTCAGTCCGGAACATAAAATCTCATGTAACAGGGTATGCCTTTTGGGTATACCTCAACGGATTTGAAGATATCCGGGTTGCCACGTCGCTGCGCTCCTCGCAATGACTGAACCTTGGTTACGCCATTGCGAGGAACCGCCAGCGCATATAGTATTTTTTTTTAATTATTTCCTATTACCATGCTTATCTTTCCCTAAGACTAATGTCATCAATGCGTGGCAACATGGTAAAAGTTAGATTAAAATACTATAGTATTTTTGTTTAATTATTCCCTACTACCACGCTCAACTTTCCTTAAGACAATGCCATCAAAGCGCGGCAACATGGTAAAAGTTACCCTAAAATACTATAGCCTTAAGGCGTGCCGCTGATTTGGTGACGGAATGGCTCCCCTAAGGATATTTTAATGTGAGTTATGCCTCTTACCGTTGGTTTTTTTATTGCCCGCACGGTCAATTCCTTTGGGTGGCGTGCGCCGCTTTTTATTCTCATCCTTCTTGTATTTGAAACTTTCTCTCATTTAAGCAGCGTTTGGTATGCTTTTGGGAGCGCGAGCTGCGTGGCGGATTATTGACCCCTCATTAAAGCAACAACCATTGAGAGCGATTTTAAATCCTTGGGGCGGATACCTTTAGCGCGTCCAAGTTGGTAGACAGCGGAAAAGGGGACTTGCTAAGGAGAGGGCATGGGTCAATGAAAGATCAAGATATTATGCCTGGCCAAAATCCTCTCCTCCTAAACAACGGATATTTATCCATATTGTTAATAATTTTCCGCTTAATTTTATAAATTTTTTCACTTTATTAACTAAATATAAACGATTAAAACCTATCCTTTATCTATGTGAAATAACTTTAAGCGAGGATTAAACCATGAAGTTTTCATTGGGACACATTGCAAGAATCGCTTTTGCTTTGGTTTTACTGTTTGTTATTGGGTTTGTATACTTACCACACTTATTTTACACTTACAGTATTACCGCCATTGTTAGCGCACCTGTTATCTCCATCACTTCTCCTATTGAAGGTATCTTAAAAGATGCCCCCCCTATTATGGGAACAGAATTGAAGGCAGGCGATGTTATTGGCGTTGTGGAAAACCTTCGCTTTGACCGCTGGCGCCTGGATGATATGGCCACTGAGATGAAGGGGATAACAGAAAAGACCGAAGCGATGAAGCAAGAAAAAGAAAAACTGGAAGATATCAAGGCCGAATTAGCCAAAAGCTTCCAGACCTATATAGGATCCCTGGAAGAGCGCTTGAAAATTGATATTCAGCGTGCCAAAGAATACCTGAAAGAACGGGGAGACACGATTTCTGAAAGCAAGGCCGAGTATTTGAGGAAATCAAAACTTTACAGGAAAGGCGTTGTTGCGGAAAACCAGGCTGACTCCGCCTTCTTTAAGGCTGAACGGGCAACAAAGAGCGCAGAACAAACAAAACTCGATATTGAACGTCTGCAAGCTCAATTGAAATCACTGCAACAAGGTATCTTTATTAATATGGATGGCCGTACGGAAGTAGCGTATCAAAAACAACGTATAGATGATATTTCCATGCGTCAGCATGATTTGGACAGCAAGATCAAAGAGGCGACTATTCGGGAAGAAGCCCTTAAAAAATCCGTGATGCTTGAAGAAGCCCGGTTTAAGAAAATGTCTGAGGCGACAATCACCGCTCCCTTTAATGGCGTTGCCTGGCGGGTTTTTAGTTCAAAAGGCATTCATGTCGATACCACAAGGCCCATTCTGGAGATGGTAGACTGCTCAAATGTGTTTGTGGATACATCCATCCATGAACGGTATTTCAATAAGGTTAAACCCGGCGACTCTGCTACAGTCCGGCTGGTTGGAGACAAGCGTGTCCTGAAGGGTAAAATTCAAAGCGTTCGCGGCGGATCGTTATCTGAAAGCTCAACGGCGTTTTTGGCTGGCGCGACACAAATATTACGGCCCCATGAAATTCAAGTGATGATCAAGATTGATGAAAAAGATGTTGAAAGTAGTAAAGCAGACTTCTGCTACATGGGCCGTACGGGAGAAGTCTCCTTTGATAATATGAAGTTGTTCTAGAGAACTGCACGCCGCTATACAGCATGGATGAGCATTTTATACAAAAGGGAATAAGGTTACGCTTGTTCCCTTTGTCATTTTTTCAACTTCTGCTTGCATGTAAAACTCATATCCGCTAATTTTTAGATCATTGCGCGCCCGTAGCTCAATTGGATAG
>CAYRJJ010000023.1:0-17184 GCA_964424515.1 uncultured Candidatus Finniella sp.
GCATACCATAGCGGGAACTCAATTCACAGGTACTTTTCGGATAAGCATTTAAAAAGATGCGTCAACTCGCTATGCCAAAAGGTGGTGGAAGCGACGGCTATGAAGAAAATGCGGCTACGCCCCCCTTGGCGGCTGCGGGCGCAAGAGGCTAGATCTTCTTGGCCTTGTGGGGACGACGCGATAACTGTTTTCATGAAAGCCGATCGTCTCAAGAATTTGCTGCGTGGTGATTCCGGTCGGCGCATCAATTTCAATATTCAGCGCGTAATCAGGTATGGTTTCGTGAATAGTGAATTGTGAGCCATGCGGTTGCCATGTGAACATGCCGTTACCCGCGGCGTCTCGAGCGACAAGATTCCTGTTCTTGTTCCAGCTCCATTGGTATTCGGCAGGGTTATAGCGGATCGTCGGTTTCTCAAATATGGAGATTTGCTTAAGCTCTGGGCCTTTGACAAGGACGACGGCGCGAAGAGTTTTGTATTTCTGATAAAGGGCGGCAACGCGCTCATTCCATATTTCAACGACTTTCGCGCCCAGTTCAGAAGGGTCAACCGCGTGAATGTCAGAAATGCCGTATGAGTACGATGGCGAGTTCCGACCAGAAATGAGCCGTATATTATGGGCGGTAAAGGGATTATTGTTCTTGATCGTTTTCGCGCCCCATGCGGCGGAAAGAGCGGGAGCAAGAATATCATCCAAGCCGACAACGCTTGGTCGCCATTCCGCTTTTATGGCTTTGGCGAAAATTTGTTCCCAATCCTTGCCCTCGATATTGGTTCTTCCAATAGCGATCGCCGCGCTCAACTCGCCAGCGACAGTATGCGCGAATCCCTTTGGGAACTCTCCCAGGGGGTACGGCTCTTTGACTCCTCCGGTTCTGAGTTTTGGGACTGATATTATGCTTTAACTCCTAAAGATGGATGCATACTTAGGTTAAAAATAGCAGTTAAAATAAGGAATGGAAAGCGAAGAGAATAGAGGGCATGAGGTTGCGGCCAAAAAGACGGGAAAGCAAGTCCCAGCGTAGCGCGATTATGGCTCGCGTGAAGGGTAAGGACACGGCGCCGGAAATGATTGTGCGCCGACTGGCGTTCTCTTTAGGGTATCGTTACCGCCTCCATGTCGCCGCATTGCCTGGCAAGCCCGATCTGGTTTTTCCTAGTCGACGCAAGGCCATATTCGTTCACGGCTGTCTCTGGCACGGCCATGATTGCCGCGCTGGGCGCAATCGCCCAGCGTCAAACCTGGCGTATTGGGGCGCCAAGCTCGACCGGAATCTTGCGCGTGATCGAGAAAATCAGGCGCACTTAAAAGCCGCTGGCTGGGATACTTTGGCGCTATGGGAATGCGAGTTGCGTGACGCTGAAAAAACGGCGGGGCGGTTGCGCGCGTTCTTGGACTCATCGTCATAATGTCACAAATTTCCCCCTCATTATCGCGAAAGCGTATGTTGCCGCCGTTGCTCTTCAGTTCCATCATCTTTAGAGCGCATTTAGACAAGATTCGTTAATTCATCAAATGCTTGTAGCGCTTAAGGAACCTTTCAACTATTCATAAATTATATAAAATCATAAAAAAAATAGGAGAGATCAGCATATAATCAAACCATAATGCTCCCGCCACTGGCGCAAGAAGCCTAGAAAAACTCAGGCTTCAAAGTAGGCAGTCGCTCGAGCCTGGAACTTATGGGTAAGTGAAATTATCGGGCCTATATGCCTTTCATCAAATCTTAAGAAGCTTTCCGTATCCTTAAAATAGGTTATTTGAGTTTAAGGGTGCATAATGTCAGTTTTTGATGCCCATGATTTTGATGGTCACGAGCAAGTGATTTTTTGCCATGATGCGGCCTCCGGCTTAAAAGCCATTATTGCGATTCATAACACAAACCTTGGCCCCTCTCTGGGTGGATGCCGTTTTTGGCCCTATGCTTCTGAAGAGGAAGCCTTAAAGGATGTTTTGCGCTTATCCCGGGGGATGACCTATAAAGCCGCCCTTGCCAACCTTGAATTAGGCGGGGGAAAAGCTGTTATTATAGGAGATGCAGCCACAGAAAAAACACCTGAAAAGTTGCGTGCTTTTGGCCGATTTGTGGAACGTCTCAATGGCCTTTACATTACAGCGGAAGATATGGGTACGACCCCGCAAGACATGAGTACGATCTTTGAAGAAACGAGCCACGTGGTGGGACGGACTACCAAAGAAGGAGGCAGTGGGGATCCTTCCATTCTGACGGCCTTGGGTGTTTTTACGGCAATCCTGGCGTGCGTCTATTATAAAATGGGCCAGACGGACTTGTCGGGAATCCGGATAGCGGTTGAAGGGCTGGGCCATGTGGGCCTTGATCTGGTTAGGCGGCTCTCGCAAGCTGGCGCATCCCTCGTTGTGACAGATATTAATGAAACGCTCCTTCAAAAAGTTGCGGGCCAATTTGGGGCAAAAGCTGTTGGGCCTGATGACATCTTTGCTGCAGATGTTGATGTGTTCGTACCGTGCGCCCTTGGAGGGATATTAAATGATAGGACAATTCCCTTTTTAAAGTGCCAAATCGTTGCAGGTTCCGCCAATAATCAGCTGGCTGAACCGTATCACGCAAAGGCTTTGGAAAAGCGGGGAATTCTGTATGCCCCTGATTACCTTATTAACGCTGGAGGCTTAATTAACGTTACGTATGAAGGGCCAGGCTATGATATTAACGCTGTCAAAAGCCACGTAGAGGGAATTTATTATACCCTGTTAGAAATCTTTGAAGCCGCTAAAGCGCATCATATGACAACCAGTGAAGCAAGTGATTGCCTGGCTCGGCAAATATTTAGCAAAAAGTAACCTGTCATCAAAATAATGAGCATTTGGTATCTACTCTCTCAAAATTAGGGTATAATTCAAACTATATTACGGGAATGCAGAGGTCATCGCATGTCACAATTTTTATGGCAAGCCTTTGTTACCTTATTCGTGATCATTGACCCGTTTGCAGTTGTCCCGATGTTTGTAAGTTTAACACGCAATGAAACATTAGCGAGCAAGCGCCGCACAGCTTTAAAATCAACCGTCATTGCAACCATTTTGCTTCTGTCCTTTGCGTTTGTAGGGGACAAGTTGCTGGATGCAATGAGTATTTCTGAGCCAGCGTTTCGGATTGCGGGAGGGTTCCTGTTGTTGCTGGCAGCGATTGAAATGGTTGTGGCGCGAACTTCCGGGATCCGCTCCACCACGGGAGACGAAGCTGAGGAAGCGACTCACCGTGATGATATCTCCGTCTTCCCGTTAGCAATCCCCTTAATTGCCGGACCAGGCGCCCTAACGTCTATTGTGGTTCTCATGCGTCAAGCGGAAGTCATGGGCTTAAAAGCAAGCCTCGGCGTTGTTTTAATTTTGATAAGCGTCTTGTTGTTTACCTATTTCAGTTTATTGGTAGGTGACCGTCTTATGAAGATTTTAGGGGTAACAGGAACGAATGTGTTAACCCGGGTCTTTGGCATTATCCTGGCTGCGCTTGCGGTTCAAAATATGATCAATGGTATGACCATGGTCATAAAAGGTCTGATGGTATAGGCATGTAAGGCCACCTTCCGAAAACAGACTTTTTGGGAAACCGTCGTCTTTTGCTCTATGGCGTTGTCAAAAAGAACCCGTTCAAATAAAGATTCAATAGCTGCTTCATTCCTTGGCGTCTCAAATTTATATTCAAAATAGCGCCTGAAGGGGAAAGGAAAGAGCCTTTACCTGCTACTAGGCGGAAGGACCTGCTTCCGGGGGCACAGCTTTGATGCTGAGCTTAATTTTACCGCGGTCATCAAATCCCAAAACTTTGACACGAACGGTGTCGCCCTCTTGAACAATGTCAGTCACCTTTGCAACCCGCTCAGGAGACAGCTCACTAATATGAACCAAACCATCGCGAGTGCCCATGAAATTCACGAAAGCGCCGAAGTCCATAATTTTGACAACTTTCCCCACATAAATCTCACCAACCACCGGATCGCATGCAATTCCCCGGATGATGCTGAGGGCCGCATCAATAGCTTTTGCATCAACGGCAGAAATATTGACGGTACCATCATCTTCAATGTCAATCTTTGCGCCCGTGGTTTCACAGATCTCCCGAATGATCTTACCGCCGGGGCCGATGATATCACGAATTTTGTCCTTGGGAATGGTGATGGTTACCATCCGGGGGGCATGGCTGCTGACAGATTCGCGAGAAGCCTGAATCTCTTTAGCCATTTCTTCCAAAATATGGAGACGGCCAAGACGCGCCTGTTCTAAGGCAAGGCGCATGATGTCATGCGTAATGCTTGTAATTTTAATGTCCATTTGAAGAGCTGTTACGCCATTTGTTGTTCCCGCCACTTTAAAGTCCATATCGCCTAAATGATCTTCATCGCCCAAAATGTCAGAGAGAACAGCGAATTTATTCCCTTCCTTGATGAGTCCCATGGCAATACCCGCGACAGGGCGCGTTAAGGGAACGCCCGCATCCATCATGGATAAGGAAGCGCCGCAAACCGTTGCCATAGAGGAAGAGCCGTTAGATTCCGTAATTTCGGACACAGTGCGAATGGTGTAAGGGAATTGATCTTTTGATGGCAATAAGGGGCGAATGGCCCGCCAGGCCAATTTTCCATGGCCAATTTCCCGGCGGCCCGGGGAAGACATCCGCCCCACTTCGCCAACAGAATAGGGAGGAAAGTTATAGTGAAGCAGAAACCGTTCCCGGTATTCCCCTTCAAGGGCATCAATAGTCTGTTCATCATGCCCTGTTCCTAATGTAGTAATGACGAGGGCTTGCGTTTCTCCCCGGGTAAACAGGGAACTGCCATGGGTGCGGGGTAACATGCCCGTTTCACAAACGATCGGGCGAATGGTGGTCAAATCACGGCCATCCACGCGTTTTGCGCTTTCCAGGATCATCGTGCGTAAAATATCGGATTCTAAAGCTTTTAAAGCATGGCTTAATACAATTTCATTTTCAATTTCGGGGACAAGTTTTTCTTTGGCTACGGCTTTACTAGCTGCAATCGCTGCATAGCGGTCTTGTTTTGTGGTTATGCTATAGGCATTGCGTAAATCTTTTTCAGCGACTTTCTTAACTTTGGCATAAATGGCATCAGCATCATAAGGAAGAAGAGGTAGCCCCCAGTCTTCTTTTCCAGCCGCGGCTTTTAACTTTGCAATAGCGTCAATAATAGGTTGAAAAGCGTTGTGACCAAACTCGACCGCGCCGAGCATGATATCTTCAGGTAACTCCTGAGCTTCAGATTCAACCATTAAAACACCACCTTTGGTGCCAGCTACAATGAGGTCCAGTTGGCTATCAGCAAGTTGCGCTGGGGTCGGGTTCAGGACATACTCGCCATCAACAAAGCCAACACGCGCAGCGCCGACAGGGCCGAAGAAAGGAACCCCGGAAATGGCAAGGGCAGCGGAAGCGCCGACCAGGGCAACAATGTCAGGATCATTTTCAAGGTCATGGCTCAAGACAGTACAAATGACTTGAACTTCATTGCGAAAACCTGCAGGGAATAAAGGACGAATGGGGCGGTCAACGAGACGGGATGTGAGGACTTCTTTTTCAGAAGGCCGGCCCTCTCTTTTAAAGAAACCGCCAGGGATGCGGCCGACGGCATAAACTTTTTCTTGATAGTGAACCGTAAGAGGAAAGAAATCTACGGCCGGATTAGGCTCTTTTTGGGCGACGACCGTACATAAAACCGTTGTTTCCCCATAAGTGGCGAGGACAGCCCCGTCAGCTTGCCGGGCGACTTTACCCGTTTCTAAAATAAGCTTACGGTTAGCCCAATTCATTTCCTGACGTGCAATTTTAAACATATTTGACATAAATGTACCTTTTCATTTTGGGAAAATATAAATAATTAAAGAGCGAAGCCCCAAAACCTCGCTCTCTTCCGTTTCTGTAGCTTAACGCAGCATTGCTCATACCCGCTACTGAACGAACTGACTCGTATTCACATAAGGAAACCACTTATCGACGAATTTCCAGGCGTTTAATCAATGTTTGATAACGCTCTTCATTCTTGCTTTTAAGATAATCGAGAAGGCGGCGACGTTGTCCAACCATGAGGATCAACCCACGACGGGAGTGAAAGTCTTTGGGATGGGTTTCCATGTGGCTGGACAGATTGCGAATGCGCTCCGTCAAAATGGCGACCTGAACTTCAGGTGAACCCGTATCACCCGGTTTTGTGGCAAATTCTTGAATTAATACCTGTTTACGTACCGCTGCAATCGACATCGGATTTTATCCTCTTCTTTTATACTTTATATCACTATTAAAAAATAACCCCCCTGGAATATTCTAGCCGGAGTATTTTTTAACTGCCTCAACGGGTTAAATTAACGCTCATCAATACGAAAAATCTGCGGTAGAGCCTACCCTACAAGTAGGGGAACAGCAAAATCTTAAATAAGTGACGCAGTTACAGCCCCTAATTTTACCCTCGCGCAAAGCGCGGGGTTCGTTACTTAAAAACACGTTTCGGGTAAAAATAACCATCACTTCCTTGCGCAAGAGCTATTACCTGACCCGCTAACTTGAGAACAACCCGGGAGAAACACCCCTGCCTTTCTGCCGCAGGAATCCGTTGTCCCTGGTGAATCATAATCGCTTCTTCCATCGTTACGGAAACCGCCGGGATGTCGTCCAGAACAGCCCCAAGAGGAAGAAACACGCGATACAATTTTGATTTATGCCCGAGTTCACGTAATTTTTCCAGAGAAATCGCATCATTTTGATGAAATTTTCCAACCAGCATACGTCTTAAGCGAGAAACATACCCCACAGTGCGTAAAACTTCCGCCATATCCCGGGCAAGGGAGCGGACATATGTACCCGCTCCGCAAGTGACAGTAAAGGTAGCTTGATCGGGAGAATCAATGGATTCAAGAGCCAGATCATGGACCGTCACCAGGCGCGTTTTTAAGGCCACCGCATCCCTCAGACTGCCCAGCAGGGCAGCGTCCCCTTCCCCTGTACGGGCCAGGTTACAGGCCCTCTTTCCTTCAATTTTAAGGGCCGAGAAAAGAGGGGGACATTGAAGGATGGTTCCCATGAACTGAGGCAAAATGTCTATGATGGTTTCACAAGAAGGCCGATGGGCTGAGGTTGCAATGACTGCCCCTTCCGCATCATCTGTAAGGCGTTGTTCTCCCCAGGTCACTTGAAAGGAATATTGTTTTACATCCGCCACAGCATAAGGAATGGTCTTTGTGGCTTCCCCCAATGCAATGGGCAGAACGCCTGTGGCAAGAGGGTCCAGCGTACCGGCATGGCCAGCTTTGGCGGCTCCGGTAAGACGCCGTACGATGTGGCCAGCATGAGCGGAAGACATGCCGTAAGGTTTATCAAGATTGATCCAGCCACTTATGGTTGTTTGGGTTTTCATGGATTTCGGCCAATACGGATATTGTGGTGTATGGCAATAGAAAAAATCAACCCTTGTCCGATGAGTAACGTTAAGAGGGCTGTGCCCCCATAGGAAATAAGGGGTAAGGGGATGCCCACGACAGGCAGCATACCCATAACCATTGCCATATTAATGAAAACATATAAGAAAACAGTCGTTGTAATGCCCGTTGCAACAAAGCGTCCAAAGGAATTCCGGCTTATCAGCGCAACATGAAATCCATAGCTTAGTAACGTGGCATATAAAATGAGCAAAAAAATCCCTCCGATGAGGCCAAATTCTTCACTAAACATGGTAAAAATAAAGTCAGTTTGCTTTTCTGGCAGAAAGTTTAAATGACTTTGGGTTCCCTGAAGAAAACCTTTACCCATGATGCCGCCAGAGCCGAGGGCAATCTTGGATTGCGTTATATGGTACCCTGAATTGGTGGGGTCATTTTCCGGATTAAGGAAAGTTAAGACACGCTTCTTTTGATACCCATGAAGTTGGGTCCAGATTGCTGGAATGGTTACGAATACGCTACTTCCGGCAAGGGCGAATTTCCACCACTGGACGCCAGCGACAAAGAAAATCGTGCCCCCGCACAGAATCAGGATAATAGCTGTCCCCAGGTCAGGTTGGCGCATGGCCAGAAAGGTCGGCATTAAAATAAGGGCTAAGGGAAAAAATAAGGTGGGTATGCGCCGGATTTCTTCCAGGGAGCGCTTATGAAAATAACGGGCAAGCGCAAGAATAAGAGCAATCTTCATCAGTTCCGTCGGCTGGAGCTGAATAATATAGAGATCAATCCAGCGTACAGCGCCTTTCCCGACAAACCCTGTGATCTCAACCCCGAGGAGAAGAAGGAGGGATATAAAGTAAAAAGGATAGGCATAAGCCATCCAGCTTCGGCTATCTATGAGGGCAACCACCAGCATTATAGCAAAACCAATGGAAAACCGGAGCATCTGCTTCCAGGCCCAGGGGCTTATGCTGCCGTTAGCGGCGGAATAAAGCATCAGGAAACCAATACCCGCAATCAGGATCAATAGCCCCATGACCCAGGGGTTAATTTGGCGCAAGAGGGAAAGTCTGGGGACGAGTGACGTCATCATAGGGCGTGATAAACCTTTTCAGCTTTTGATCCTTCGTACTCTATCTAATTTTGGGGGCCTGGCGCAATGGACGATATGAGGTCTCACCGAAGAGGCCGGGCATAAAGATTAAGAAATAGTAAATAATAAAAATCGTCAACATATCTTCCCTTATTTTTAAGTCAAACATTCAAAAAACTTTTAGTAAATTAATAAAATTTTAAAACTTTAATCTTATAAATTAAAGTATAGCGCAGAAATTCTCCCTGTATTGAGGGAAATAAGGAGGCTTAAAGAATGGTCGAGAGCTTGCAACATAAACTGGACCGGGTCAGATCACCCCGGGTTCAGATTACCTATGACGTTGAAATTGGTAATGCCATTGAAATGAAGGAATTGCCTTTTGTTATGGGGATACTTGCAGACCTCTCCGGAATGCCCGCGGAAGCTCTCCCCAAAGTAAAGGACCGCAAATTCGTGGAAATTGACCGCGATAACATGAATGAAATTATGACGTCACTCAACCCACGGTTAGCCTTACGTGTCAATAACGTCCTTGCCAATGATGGCACGCAAATGAGCGTTGAGCTGTTTTTCAAAAAGATAGAAGACTTTGAGCCGGTGAATGTGGTGAAACAGGTGCCCGCGCTGGAACGGCTTTATGAAGCGCGGACACGTTTGAAAGACTTGCTCACCAAGCTCGATGGTAACGATACGCTGGGTGACCTTTTACAAGAAATTATCACCAATACGGAAAAGCGGGACGCTTTGAAGCAGGAGCTGGGCATGGGTGATATCGCAGCGCCAAAAGCGCCAGACACGCCAGCAGCGCCCCAATAAGGAGATATAATCATGGCCGACATGACCGGTACCGCTGCAGAAGGATCCGCCCTTGACGTTTTAATGACGAAAGGGAAATTGGCCAGGGATGATGCGCAAAAACCATTCGCCCGTGACCTGGTAACGGAATTTGTCAATCAGGTTCTCGAGCAAGGCACTGTAGTGAGCAAAGATACAGTAGCCTTCATCAACCAGCGTATCCTGGAGTTAGATGACCTGATTACGAACCAGTTGAACGAAGTGATGCATGATCCCGCTTTTCAGAAACTGGAAGGATCCTGGCGGGGTTTAAATTACCTGGTGATGAATACGGAAACGGCGACGCATTTGAAGCTTCGTTTCATGAATATCACAAAAAAGGAACTGCTGGACGATCTGGAAAAAGCTGTCGAGTTTGATCAAAGCCAGATGTTTAAAAAGTTGTATGAAGAAGAATACGGCACTTTTGGCGGCCACCCCTACTCCTGTTTAATCGGGGATTTTGAATTCACCCGCCACCCTCAAGACATGGAACTCCTTCAGAAGGTTTCTCAGGTAGCCGCTGCGGCGCACGCGCCGTTTTTGACGGCTGCGCACCCAAAATTATTTGACCTGGACAGTTTTGAGCATTTAGGCGGTCCGCGGGATCTGTCAAAAATCTTTGAAAGCCTTGAGATGATTAAATGGAATTCCTTCCGGGAAACGGAAGATTCCCGCTATGTCGCGATGTTGCTCCCCCGGGTTTTGATACGCCTTCCCTACGGAGCCAATACATTGCCAGCGGAAGGCTTAAATTTTGAGGAAGATGTAGCAGGCGCTGATACGTCAAAATTTTGCTGGACCAATCCGGCCTACATCCTCGGGCAACGTATTACCAATGCGTTTTCCCTCTATAAATGGACGGCGGCTATCCGGGGCGTTGAAGGGGGTGGCATCGTTGAAGGCTTGCCGGCCTATACGTTCAAAACGACGGATGGCGATATCGCGTTGAAGTGCCCGACGGAAACAGCGATTACGGATCGCCGTGAAAAAGAACTGAGCGACCTTGGTTTTATTGCCTTATGCCATTGCAAGGGAACGGACTATGCGGCCTTTTTCGGCGGCCAGACAACCCAGAAACCAAAAATCTATAACCTGGAAAGCGCGAACGCGAACGCCAGCCTTTCCGCAAGGTTGCCTTATATTTTGGCGGCTTCGCGCTTTGCCCACTACATCAAGGTCATGATGCGCGACAAGATCGGAAGCTTTTTGACCCGGGACAATGTGGAAAAATATCTGAATACCTGGATTGCCAGTTATGTGGTGGTCAATGATAACGCCTCCAACCCTGTTAAGGCAAGGTTCCCTTTACGGGAAGCCCGGATTGACGTTTACGAGGTTCCGGGAAAGCCGGGGTCGTACCGGTCCGTCATTTATTTGAGGCCCCATTTCCAGATGGAAGAATTAACCGTCTCTATCCGGATGGTCGCAACCCTGCCGCCACCCGCCGCCCAGTAAAAGAATGAGCGTCTATTAAACCGGAGGAACTTTCAGGATGTCCCACGCAAAATCTCTTCAAACAACTCCAACAACGCAGCATCTTCCCCAGGCCGCTGTTCCTACCATAGGGTCGGTTACCTCCAGTTTTTTTGTGCAAATAGGTGATTTACTGGGAGACGAGGCAGGGCCAGTGGCCGAGGTGCCCAACGCTGTACATCTCCTGTGGTATACCAGTATTGAGGAGCGTCCGTCTATCGGCGTAATGACCAGCGACTTTCAGGCCAGTTCTACCCTCATCCATTCCCTGGTTGAGATGCATATTTTAACGGATTCCAAAATGCCTACTCTGCGCGAGGCTTTAAGAAATAATACCCCTATTGAAACAATAAAGATCACGCGTGTTGGCCATCTGGGTGAAGGGAGTGAGAATACGGAGATGTATTCATCAGAGTTTACGAATTGCTTCCTGGAATCCATCGAAGATTTTCCGGACAAGCTGATTATTAAGGCGCGCATCACGCAACGTTCCGACGTAGCGAACACAACCGGCTTTGACGGAAAACAAGAGACAGAAGCAGGAGCAGGCGCTACAGCGTCGGGCTGGAATTACGAGGAGAATTCTGATGCCTTAGGAGGCGACTCAGGAGGCGGCTGATCGTAAACCAACCGGTGAACCGGACGAAGTCGTCTAAAAAGTAACGATATAATATATGCAATCTCTAAGGAGCTTTCCAGATGTCCCATTCAAAATCTCTCCAGACGCCCCCCACATCGACGTACCTTCCAGAGGCTGATAATCCCTCTATCGGAACGGTTACATCCAGCTTTTTTGTATGCATGGAGGGAATTTTTCAGAAAGCTAATGTAACTACCGCCAAGACAAGCGAGGGAGCGCTGGACAATTCCGTACAGCTCTTATGGTATACCTGCATTGAAGAACGTATTTCTATCGGGACAATGACCAGCGATTTTCAAGCCAGCGCGACGCTTGTCCACTCTCTGGTTGAAATGCATGTTATGACCGATTCCGCGATGCCTACCTTAAGGCAGTACTTAAGAAGCAACATATGTATTGATAATATATGGATTATCCGCGTCGGCCATCTGGGTCAGGGCGCGGAGAATACGGAGCTGTATTCATCAAAGTTTTCAAATTGCTTCCTGGAATCCATAGAAGAATTTCCCGACAAGTTGATTCTTAAGGCGCGCATCACTCAACGGTCTGATACAGCGACAGAAACCGACTTTGACGGCACACAAGGTGGAAACAATGCGTCTGCTTGGGATTATAAGACAAATTCACCTGCCGTAGATGATTCAGGAGGCGCCGCCGGATAGTCAATCAACCTGGGAGCCAGGCGTTGACTATTCTGGCTGCCTGTTTGAAAACCGCTTCATCTCAAAATCCCATGCCTGTAACGGCCCATATTAACAATAATTTTTAACGTCTCAACGCTTTTACCTTGATAATGGGTATAGTGTCTAATTTATTTTCAGTGTAACTTTAAGGATATCTTAACCTTTGTATGGGGTATACCCGTCAGGTTTGAAGATGCCTGGATGGGCGTATGGCGGATTACCGCCGCGGGCGTGTGCGTGTGGCAAGGCGAAGCCATCTGAAAGGCGTCTTCAAATGCAGCGGGCATACAGGCGAATTCCGAGGAGTTTTTAATATGTCAGTGGAAAAATCTCTACAAACGGCTCCAACCCTGAACCAGATGCCCCAGGCCGGCAACCCCCCTGTCGGGACGGTTACCTCAAGTTTTTTTGTAGCGATGGATGCTCTTTTTACAAAAAGTAATGTGACGGGAGGCACCGTCACGACAAAAACCAAGCACCTTGAACATGCTGTACAACTTTTATGGTTTACCAGCATTGAACAACGGGTTTCGATCGGGACAATGACCAGCGACTTTCAAGCCAGCGCTACGCTTGTCCACTCCTTGCTTGAGATGCATATTATGACCGATTCCACGATGCCCGTTTTACGGCAGAATTTAAGAAATAACATGCCTATTAAGGAGATATGGATTATCCGCGTCGGCCATCTGGGGGAAGGGAAGGCGAATACGGAGTTGTATTCATCAAAATTTCTGAATTGCTTCCTGGAATCCATCGAAGAATTTCCGGACAAGCTGATTCTTAAGGCGCGCGTCACGGGACGCTTCGACGCAGCGGCCGTAACCGGCTTTGACGGAACAGGGGTGCCATCAGGAAATACAGCGGGTGGTTGGGATTATGCGCTCAATACTCCAACAGCTCCAGGACCTGCAGCACCTCCAGCAAAATAAACCGGCATTGGGCCTGCTTTATTATCGATATAACCTCAAGGAATGAGCGCTTTTGCGTAAACCGCGCCTCAATTCCATTGAGATGGCCTTTATAGTGAGGAAGCGCCCATGTCCACAGCTTTAAAAGACGCGCGGGCTGAACCCAAAAAAATAGCGGGCGCGCCTGTTCCCCTTTTTGACCGCCTCATTGACGATGACCCGGAAACGGTGACGGAGCAGCCTTCAAAACGCTATTATAACCGCGCTGAACTGATCCAGTCCATTGAGCGGGAAGTTGACCGAATCCTGAATACCCGGGCCACGGTCAAACGGGCTGAGTATGAGGTTTTTTCAGAAGATGCATTAAACTTTGGCCTTCCGGAAATGTTTGGTTTGGGCGACTTTTCCCAGTATGACGCCACGAAACAGGACGAGTGGCCCCGAATAGCCGAGCTTTGCGAGCAGGCTATCAGGCGGTATGAACCCCGCATTAAAAATGTGGCGGTGACGGTGACGGCGTTTGATAACAAGGCCCAGTCCCTTGGCATGACCATCCACGCCGATTTCGCGATCAGGGAGTTTCAAGGGGAACTCACGTTTCCAACCGTGTTCTTAATGAGAGGGCGGTAGAACAGGGGGAAGCGGAAAATCACCTGATCTGTTAAATTTTCAAATCAATTTTAAGAGGGATTAGCCCGGAATAACGCCAGGAATGGTTAATAGTCTGGCCTTCTTTGCGCTACTCTTGTATAAATTTAAAACGGTCAGATTTAGGGGCAGGAAAGGAAATCATGAGGCGGATCCACATTGCGCCATCCATTTTGGCGGCCGACTGGTCACAATTAGGCCAGGAAGTGAGCGCTCTTGAAAAAGTAGGCGCAGACTGGATCCATGTTGATGTCATGGATGGACGCTTCGTTCCCCCCATCACGATGGGCGCGCAAGTGGTTCAGGCTTTACGCCCTCTGACCGCGCTTCCCCTGGATGTGCATTTGATGGTTACGCCTGTTGACCCTCATATTGAATCCTTTGCAAAAGCGGGGGCTGATATTCTCACAGTCCATCCGGAAGCGGGACCCCATCTCCACCGCACCTTGCAAACCATCCGTTCTTTCGGGGTGAAAGCGGGGGTCGCCTTAAATCCGGCAACTTCTATTGAGGCCATTTTGCCAGTTTTACCCGCTATTGATGTGATCCTGGTCATGTCCGTTAACCCGGGATATGGAGGACAGGCTTTTATCCCTTATACTTTAGAGAAAGTTCGGCGATTACGCCAGATTATTGATGAGCGCGCCTTGCCCGTATTGATCGAAATTGACGGGGGCATTAATAACAAAACGGCCCCTTCAGCCATTGAGGCGGGTATTGATGTTCTGGTGTCCGGAACGGCGGTTTTTGAAACGCGGCGTGATCTTCCAGGCCATTCGTACGCTTCCGCAATTGCCGGCTTGCGGGGCGGGAAATGATGATAAAATCTTTGAGCGCTACATATGGCTTCTTGCGCCAGGCCTGGTTCAACAGCGTCTTGTACCGCTTTACTTTGGCGGGAGGCAGGACGCCCAAGCACCTGGCTGTCATGCCGGCGGATCCCTGGCCAGGGGATAGTTATGCGGGGCGTTTGCTCCTTGATGGGAAATTTATGATCTCCAACCAGGTGATTCCCATGACGGATTTGTGGATGCCGGATGAAGCGGACCCAACCGTTCTGGCCGATCTGCACAGCTTTACCTGGTTGCGGGATTTGCGGGCATTAGGGGACAATTCAGCCCGCCGTTTGGCCCGGCAGCTTATCGTCAACTGGATTGACCGGAACCAGGATTGGCATCTGTCTCCCTGGCAAGCGGGCATTACGGGACATCGGGTGGCCAACTGGATTGCTTTATATGATTTCTTTTGCTCAAGCGCTGATGAAAGTTTCCGTGCCCTATTCTTTCGGGAAATTGCCCGGCAGGTTCGTCACCTCATGTATGTCCAGGAAAGCGCTTCAACATCTTTGGAGCGTATCTATGCCTTGAAAGGCATCATTTATGCGAGCGTCGCTTTTCCGGGAGAAAACGGCCGCCTGGGTGCCTTGCTACCTGAACTGGAAAAAGAGATCCAGGCGCAAATATTACCTGACGGCGGGCATGTGAGCCGGTCACCCCAAACTCATCTGGCTATATTGCGCGATTTGATAGATATGCGTGCCATGTTGCGCCTTATTCATCACGAAATCCCCTCTTTCTTGCAAATAACGATTAACAAAATGGCCCCCATTATCCGTTTGTTCCGTCACGGTGATGGAGGATTAGCGGCATTTGGGGGCATGACGCAGGCGCCCCCTCCCGTCATTGATATGGCATTATCTTTGGCGGATGTCCGGGGCCGTCCGCCAGAACGCGCATCCCACATCAGGTTTGAACGATGCGTGAACAAGAACAGCCTCATTCTTCTCAATGTCGGGGGAAGGATTCCGGACGTTCAGCCTGCAGCATGCGAAGAGGGAACGGGGACATTGAATTTTGAATGGAGCGTAGGGCGCAACCGTCTTATCCTTCAAGGAGACCTGGTCCTTCAAACCCGGGAAGGACAACACTTTAAAATTCCCGATCCGCCGGATTTAAACTCTATTCAGTTACGCCGCGCCAGTCACAAAGGCCATACGCTTCTGGATGCCGCTTACGCCCGTCCTGACGGATTGCCTTTCCGTCATCGGCGCCAGCTTTATTCAGGAGGAAATCAGCCTGGCTTGCGGGGAGAAGACACGATTCAGGCGCCTTGTGAAGCCCTGTACGGTATCCGCTTTGTTTTGGATAAAGAAGTTGAGGTTTCCCCGGCTTCAGGGAGACGGGGCGTCATGATCCGGATACCTGCCCGCGGGAAGGCTGGCCGGAACCAGGAAGGCCAGCAGTGGCGGCTTCTTGCGTCAGGCGTGGAAGAAATCTTGTGCGAACCGTATGCGGGAAGCCAGGCCATTCTTTTACTGGGCCATGTCACAGCCAATCAACCTGTTTCCGTACAGTGGGCTTTTTGCCAGGATTGATATTCCTTTTTAATTTCCACAATACGCTTGAAGATATATCCTAAAATTTTACTTTAATAACTATAAAAAACAGAATTAATTCTGATTAATTACTAATTTTTACGAAGTATTAATCAATTATAATATATTATACTATATAAGTATATTTTGTTTTAAACTACTGCAAGGATAATACTGATGCAGGATTATTTTAAGCGCTTACTCATTTCTATCTTTCTGGCGTTTTTATCAATGCTTGTGATGGAATCCGCTCAAGCAACGGATCCTACTTCGGACGATCCCCCTAGCTCTACGGATCCTTCCGCCGGGGGACAGGCCGCTGCGGGAGGACAACAGCCCGTACCCCTGCAACCATCTCCAGCCCTGGGCCCGACTCCAGCTCTGGCCCCGCCTCCTCCGGATACCGGAACAGCCCTGTTTGCCGCTATTGATCACCTTGGATCGACTGCGCTGACCACAAATGCCCAGACTCAGCAAATGTCAACGGCAGCCAATGCCCAGACTCAGCAATTAACAACGGCAGCCAATGCCCAGACTCAGCAATTGGGAATTTCAGCAAACGCTCAAACTCAGCAATTGGGAATCAAAACGCAAGCGGAAACCACCCAGGCGCGGGATATGGAACGTATGCAACAGGCATCACAAGGGGTAAATGCTCAAAGCGGGCTACAGCAACAAGGGATGAATGTTCAAAGCGGGCTACAGCAACAAGGGATGAGTATGCAAGGAGGGCTCCAGCAACAACAAATGAGTATGCAAAGCGGGATGCAGCAACAAGCAATGGCCAATCAAAACAATATGATGACTGGTGGTGGCGGTATGCCTATGGGTGGCGGCATGGGCGGCGGCATGGGCGGCGGCAGCGGCAGGGGGGAGGGCGGCGGCATGGGCGGGGGAGGGGGAGGGGGGTACGTATGGGGGTGGGGGGCGGCAGGGGGGGGGGCGGGGGCGGCGGTGGGGGTATGGGCGGCGGCATGGGCGGCGGTATGGGTATGGGCGGCGGCATGGGCGGCGGTATGGGTATGGGCGGGGGCGTGGGCGTGGGCGGGGGTATGGGCGTGGGCGTGGGTATGGGTGTGGGTGGCGGCGGGGGCGGG
>CAYRJJ010000024.1:0-16892 GCA_964424515.1 uncultured Candidatus Finniella sp.
TTGTTTGATTGCAATCAACTATGGGTCCAGTGCAAAAAATGAGGGGTAGTGAGAACAAATATACCACAAAACGTTGATAACGAAGAGCGTATTCTTTCTCAAAAGTAAGGGATATGGAGTTACGAAGATTAGACAGGATTGACCTGAAAACAGACTTAAATGCCTACTTTTTGAGCAAAACCACTCCATTTTAAGTCAGGGTGCCAAAATCTTCCTGGGCTATCATATCCTTCAAATCAACACAAAGACTTAACCTTTGCGGTTTCCTGTCAGACACTAGGTAGGTAGGTGGGTAGGCGGTTTGAACGAGGATTTTTGCTGATTTGCTCCTTGAATCCAGCTAGAATCCAATCCTAGACCCATTGTTAATCCTCAAGAGGCCAGCATGAGCGGATCAGAAATTCAGCGGTTAATACAGTATCTGGGAAAATTGCCAGGCTTGGGGCCACGCTCCGGGCGGAGATTGGCGTTGCACCTGTTGAAAAAACGAGAGCAAGTTATGCGTCCCCTCATTGAAGCCTTGACAACCGCAGAGGCCGCCATCAAAACATGCCAGACGTGCTATGGTCTTGATACCCGTGACCCCTGTTCTGTTTGTACGGATCCCCGCCGGGATAGCGGGGTTTTGTGCGTCGTTCAAGATGTGGCGGATCTTTGGGCGCTGGAGCGCGCCAATGTTTTTCGGGGACGTTATCATGTATTAGGGGGCGTGTTGTCCGCCATTGATGGAATGGGTCCGAACCAGCTGACAATAGGCCCTTTGATTGAACGGATTCAAAAAACCGGCGTGAAGGAAGTCGTATTGGCGCTTAACGCGACGATTGATGGCCAAACAACGATCCATTATTTAATAGACCGTCTGCAGCCCTCGGGCGTGTCCTTATCCACATTAGCCCACGGCGTTCCCATTGGCGGGGAGCTGGACTATCTGGATGATGGAACCCTCACCACCGCCTTTACCGCAAGACGTGTGGTGTAGAGTAAGAGGCGCAAGACTTGTCAAAGGTTACACATAATCCTCCAGGCTGGCGCGCGCAGAACCGCGGCGCAGGGGGTTTTGCTGAGATTCGTGAGGCGCCCACCCTGTTAGAGTTACCACATCAAAGGTGGCGTAAATGCCCCCGCCAGGCAGCCCGTAACGTTCTTGATAAAGCTCAAAAGCGCGGGTTAGAAGCGCCCGAGGCATAAAAGCCTGAGATCGGTTATAAAGGGCGTTGGTTTCCCCCATCTGGCGCAAATCGTGGAGAAGAGCCAAAGGGTGGGGGTAAGCGACTTGAATTCGGTCATGATCAACGACGGGTAACGCAAAGCCAGCCCGTTGGAGCAAGGCGCCTGCATCCTGAACGGAGATCATGGGTGAAAGGCGCGGGGTAACGCCGCCCCGCAGTTCAAGTTCCGCTGTTGAGAGGCAATCGCGCAATTCCATTAAAGTTCCTTCTCCAAAAAGGGAGGCCAGGAATAAGCCGTCTGGTTTCAGGCAGTGATAAATTTGCGCTAAAAGCCCGGGGATGTCATTGACCCAATGGAGGGAGAGGGCGCTGATGATGAGGTCAAAAGATTTTTTGGCAAAAGGTAAAATTTCTTCATCCAGGACAATTTTTAAGGGGGTGGCGCTTCGGGTCACCATGGCTTCGCTTAGGTCCGTAGCAATAAGGGTGGCGGGGACGATCCCTTCTAAGGCTTTTTCCAGTTGGCCCGTATGGCTGCCTAAATCCACGCCGTGATGAAAAGTGCGGCGGATGAGTTTTAACCGGCTGGCCAGATCATCAGCTACGCGCACTTTCAGGAAAGCGTAAGCGGCATAAGAAGCTGCAACGCGGTGACGGTGGCTTTTTACGAGGCGGCGGTCGAAGAGGAAGCCGGGCGTTTGGGCGAGAAGGGAATGGCGCGCCATTCCTTCATTATCCTTCTATCTCACTTATGGGAATGCGTTTGCGCCGCGCCAGATAATAGTAGAATGCGGGCAAGACGAAGAGGGTGAAGAGGGTTCCAACAGACATGCCACCCACAATGACCCAGCCAATTTGGCGGCGGCTTTCAGAACCAGCCCCACTGGCCAGCGCCAGGGGAACCGCTCCCAAAACCATAGCGAACGTCGTCATTAAAATGGGGCGCAACCGCATTTTTGACGCCTCAATAATGGCTGCCAGGCGGTCTTTACCCTCATCACGCAAACGGTTAGCTACGTCCACCATTAAGATACCGTGTTTGGTAATCAAACCGATGAGCGTAACAAACCCGATCTGGCTGTACAAATTGATGCTGCCGTTTTCTATCATGGCTAACGTGACAACGGCCCCGGCCAGGGATAAAGGAACGCTGAGCATGATAATGAAAGGGTCAATCCAGCTTTCAAACTGCGCAGCCATAACGAAATAAATAAAACATAAGGCTAGACCAAAGATTAAGATGATATTCTGGCTTTCACTTAAATAGCGGCGTGTTTCACCTGTCCAGTCAATACGGGCATCACGGGGTAGAATTTCTTTAGCTGTTTCCTTGACTTTCGTAATCCCTTCCATCAACCCGACGCCATTTTGCAACTTGAGAGAAAACGAGACGGAGCGTAAACGGTTATAACGATAGATTTCCATAGGACTTGTACGGGCGTAAACTTTAACCAGTTCAGCCAGGGGAACAAGGGATTCCTGCTTATCTCCCCCTTTAACAAACAAGTTGGTGATATCCTCCGGCGTTTGTTTATTCACATCCGCGATTTCCACCATAACGTCATAAAGGCGCCCTTCCTTTTTGAATGTGCCTGTCTTGCGGCCGCGAAGTAGGGTTTCGATCGTATCGGCGATATTTTCCAGGTCAATGTTAAGAGAGGCGACGATTCCCCGCATAATAGAGACTGTATAGTCTTGAGCATCTGCGTGGATATTACTTAATATGGCATCGACGAAGGAATACTGGTTAAGGCGTCGCGAAAGGTTTTCGGCGAGTTCCCGAACTTCCCGGTAGGTCTTGTTAGCCTGAACGACAAATTGTACCACATTACTTTTTTCTCCCGATACCGACCCCGTTTCAATTTTCATGTCGATTCCGGCAATACCTTGCAAGCGGGTTTTAAGGTCTTTTTCAATGTCAGCGGTAGAGCGTTTACGGTCATCAGCCAATTGTATAAAGATATCATAAGTCGGGTTGTTCACTTGAGTGACACGCCGTTCAATCTCCGGGTAAGTCGCTAAAATGGAATCAACCTCTTTCACATACCGGTCGGTGTGTTCTAGCGTAGCGGTTTGGCTCGCCTGGCCTTCAATGGAAATTTGACCCTGATCTTCCCTTGGGAACATTTCGCCAGGTAAAGTGTAATAGATGGCTACTCCTAACAAGGCGAACAGAACGCCACTTGTAATAACCATTATCCGGCGGAAAGCCTTGTCTATGACGCTATGGAGCAGCCGCATATAAGCCGTCTCAATCCAGTCCAGCCATATGCCTGATTTAAAAGTTTGATACGTTGTTGTTGAAGGAAGGTTGTGATGAGGATCTCGCTTCAGCATGCGCGCGCACATCATGGGGGATAAGGTTAATGCCGCAAATCCTGAAATCAAAACGGCTCCTGCCAGGGTTAAGGCAAATTCAGTAAAGAATTTCCCCGTCTTTCCTTTTGACAAGGCAATAGGAGCATACACCGCGACAAGCGTTAGGGTCATGGCAATGATGGAAAAGCTGATTTCCCGTATGCCGATAAGGGAGGCTTTAAAAGCTTCCATCCCGTCTTCAATACGGCGGTAGATGCTTTCCAGGACGACAATCGCATCATCTACCACCAGTCCAATGGCCAAAACCATGGAGAGAAGGGTAAATGTATTCAAGCTGAACCCGGCAAGGTACATCAAGAATAAGGCTCCAATTAAGGAGACCGGTATGGTGACAAGGGGAATAATAGCTGCCCGGACGGAGCGTAAAAATACAAATACAACTAAAATAACTAAAAATATCGCTTCTCCAATAGCCTGGTAGACCGCATGAAGGGATTGCTCAATAAAACGTGCGCTATCTTTGCCGATACGTAAAGTAACGCCATCGGGCAGGCGTTCCATAATACGCGGGAGAGCTATTTTAATGTCCCGGGTTACATCAATCGGGTTCGCAACAGATTGCTTAACGATGCCAACGCTGACCCCTAACTTGCCATTAAAGCGCATTCTTGTTTTCTTGTCGTCCGCTGACTCTTCCGCCGTTCCGATATCGCTCAATCGAACCAGGTGCTTATCCTTACTGGAAACAACCAGGTTTGCGAATTCTTCCGGCGTTTCCAAATTCGCTAATGTGGTAACAAGATATTCCCGTTCCGCCGTCACGATCTTTCCAGCAGGTTTTTCAATATTTTGACTCCGGATGGCCTTCATGACATCCGCGACAGTCAGGTTATAGGCTGCCAGTTTGACCGGATCCAGCTTGAGATACATCTTATACAAACCGCCCCCGGCAACTTCCACACGAGCGACGCCCGGAATAGCCTCAAATTCTTTTTTCAATTCATTGGTGGCGTAATCACCCAACTCGCTGGGAGGAATCTTGTCGCTGGTTAGAGCCAGGGTCATCAAAGCCTTTTCTTCTGCGCGGGCTTTAATAATGTTAGGCTCGTTCATTTCCTTGGGAAATTTATCCTTGGCTTTGTTCAACCGGTCACGGACATCATTTGTGGCATCATCAATCCGGCGTTCCGGGGTAAACTCTAGAGTAATTTTGCTATCTTCGACGCTGCTGGTTGATTCAGTAGCGACAATGCCATCAATACCAGCTACCGCTTCCTCGATAGGCCGGGTGACCTGGTTTTCAATAATATCTGGCCCCGCGCCGGGAAGGGAAGCTTCAATGGTTAAATAAGGCGTTTCAATTTTGGGATCTTTTTGTAAAGGCAAACGGCTGCCCCCTACCAAACCTAAAGCAATAAGAATGAAAGTCATCACCCACGCAAAGACAGGGCGTTGAATGCAGGCTTCAGATATTTTCATTTAGTTTCCCTTGAATTTATTAACAACAAAGTCGCGGGCCTTACTGAAAAAAGATTTCTTAGGCTCGGTTGCTGAATTCTCTTCAGGTATCTCGTGAGGCATCTCATCGCCAGAAGGCTTTTCCAAAGAGACGATTTTAGCGCCATCCTCTTCCTTCCGGGGGGATTCCTTTTTAGGGGCATCCGGAAGGAGTTTTTTTTCTTCTTCCTTGGGTAATTCTTCAGGTTTAACCTCTACGTCTTTTGTTTCCTCATCTGTTTTTGGTTGCCGGGCAGCAGAAGGTTCCTTGATATTTTCCGCCCCTTCATCGTCATCCGTCACTTCGATATCGCCTTCTCCCATATTAGAGATTTTCACAGGCGTTCCTTCACCTAATTCCAATTAACCAAATTTGACGACAATCTCCTCCGGACGAAGACCCGCCGTAATTTCCGCCTGGCCGTTTTCTTTGGTACCCGTTAGAACGCGCTTGCGTCCGGACTTTCCATTCACAACAACCCAAACGTACTCAATATCCCCTTCGCGGCCCAGCGCTGATTCAGGGACGAGCAAAGCATCGTTTTTCACGCCAATGATGACCCCGATACTTGCAAACAAACCGGCCTGCAATTTTCCGTCTTCATTGGGAGCTACGGCGCGGACGGAAATACTATGCGTGTGGGGGTCAACTCGCGAATCAATAGCTTCAATGGTCGCCTGGAAATTTTGGTCTGGCATGCTGCCTAGCTTGACTTCCGCCGTTTGGCCAACGCCAATATCATGAATGAACTTTTCAGGAACTTTAAAGTCAATTTTCATCGGGTCAAAGTCAACGAGGGTAACCAGTTCCTTTTGGCCATCAACAATAGCGCCTACGCTCGCATCTTGAATCAATCCGATTTTTCCATCAAAAGGGGCATAGATGGTGGCTTTAGCCAGTTTCGCTTTGGCGACTTCAAGTTGAGCTTTGGCCATATTTAACTGGCCTCTTTCCTGATCGAACTCAATCCCTCTTCCCAGTCCCTTTGTTTGAAGGCTTTCAAAACGGCCAAACCTGACCTCGCGATATTCAACCTCAGCTTCCGCTTTTGTTAATTCAGCCTGGAGTTCTTCGTCCTCAAACTGGATAAGAACATCGCCTTTCTTGACCATCGTGCCTTCCTTAAAGGCAATTTCCTTGATACGTCCTTGCATTTCGGCCCGTAGTGTTACGGACTCGTTGGCACGCAACTTGCCTACGGTTGTAATGCGCCGTGAAATTGTCCCTGGCTTCAGGACAATAGCTTCAACGGAGACCACACGCGCTTCCCGACCGGGTTTATCCGGGCTATCCAGGATTGACTGGCAGACTTTTTTGACGACAGGGGTCGCCATTTTAAATCCAAACCCGATAATAAGGGCGCCTATTAAGGCGCCCCCAATCAACAATGCGATCCGTTCCCCACTCACCTTAAATGGCGGTTGGGGGCCTTGTGTGTCAGTGAGATTCTTCATTTCCTGCCCGTTTCATCATAAACGCCCTTAACTACGGCAGCGCCACCGCCTACAATATAAAGTAACTTACCTTTTGCCGCGCGAAGTCGAAGGGCAAATGCATTTATATCCTTCGACTGCGGCGCTTCATGCCTACGTTCAGGACGAATGGAGGCGGGAGTTACCCATAAGGAGGTCAACTTTTATCTTACCTATAACATAAATTATAAAAATTAAGAATCTGTAAAATGGGGGGTACAGCCCTCTTCCTTCTCCCCCTTTTAAGCATGCAAGCTCATATTAACTACTATTTAACTATCAAATACTATATTTATACTTTGTTAATTAAGTATATAAAAGTAAAAATAGTTATTTTTATTTATATTCTTTATTTACCATGTTTTTAGAGCGTTGAGTGGAAAATCTGGAGGTACTTATTTATGGTTAAGTCAAATCATGTTGTTTTATTGAAGGCCGTCGCCATGGGAGCTTTACTGACCAATGGAAATATTGGATCTGAGGGAGAAAATAAACAAGGAAAAGCGCTAAACCACCCCATGTACGCCACAGAGAGAATGGGGGGACGCCTTACAAATACGAATATTGCCTGCCGTGTTAATGAAATTCTTTCAGAAGGAGAAGAACGCAAAGCTATACGCAGAGGGTTGCTGCAGCAGCTCCGCCTGTTTGACTTAAGCGTAAAGCCTGTTGGTGATGTCCTTGAATTTTTAGGCCAGGCCCATAAGCACTCCGGCCAGGATCCGATTAAGGTCAAATTAAATCTGCTTAATGTAGCGCCAGCACAATTGAATGCAATCCTCACCGATGAAAATGCAATCCATATTGGGGAGCTGGAATTCTCAGAACAACCTGTTGTGACGAGCGACCAGGGAACGGGCAAAGAAGATAAGAAACTTGATAAAATACCGGATACTAACCGTGCCGATAGAATTCTTTTGGCCAGAAAAATCCTTGATCAGATTGATAAGCGTACTCAAGGCCGTCAGGAAATCCTGAAACAGCGTCGTACCATTGATTTAGGCGTAAAGCCTGTTAGTAATGTCCTCAATGTTTTACATTATGCCCACAAATACTCTGGTAAAGAACCGATTAAGGTCAAATTAAATCTCCTTAACGTTACAGAAGAACAGTTGGATAAAATTCTGAACGATGAAAATGCACCCCATATTGAGGAGCTGGAATGGACATACCCGCCAAAAGAGAAGGAAGAGAAAGCTTATGAAAATATGGCTGTCTCTTCTGCTGTTACCAGGATTCCTGATCAGGCTGATGAGCGCACCAAACTTCGCCATAAAGCTTTAAGTCACCCTCGCCTGCTTGATTTAAGCGTAAAACCCGCTGGTGATGTTCTCGGATTTTTATATGAGGCTCATAAATATACTGTAAAGGTCAACCCAAATCTTCCTCATGTCAGGGAAGGACAATTGAACGCCGTCTTCAACAATGAAAATGCAAATCCTGTCCGGCAGATCGAGAGGGCATATCAACCTATCCCCCTCGCTATTTTGCGGGATGCGAGAAATAACAGAGAAGGGGCTGAGGTTGCAAGGGAGAGGCAGCCTGTTCATCAACCTATCCCCATCGTTGTTTTACGGGATGCAGGAAATAATGAGGAAGGTGGCGAGCTTGCAAGGGAGAGGCAACCTGTTCATCAACCTGTTCCCGTTGCTGTTTTGCGGGATGCAGGAAATAATGAGGAAGGTGGCGAGCTTGCAAGGGAGAGGCAACCTGTTCATCAACCTGTTCCCGTCGCTGTTTTGCGGGATGCAGGAAATAATGAGGAAGGTGGCGAGGTCGCAGGGGAAGGGCAGCCTGTTCATCAACCTATCCCCATCGTTGTTTTGCGGGATAGAGAAAATGAGGAGTTGAATGAGGATATGATAGCAGCAGAAGCAGGCAATAATAATGCTGACGAGGTCGCAGGGGAGGGGCAGCCTGTTCACTGGAACGCGAGAGATATTGCCAAACCTCAGCTTAAAAGATCCGCCGCAAGGAGACGGGAAGCTCCCCTATTGACGGAGCTGGATAAAAATATTGGGAAAAAGGGTAATATTGAACCAGAAAACCGATTTATTATTAATCCTTTTAAGACAGGCTCTGATGATAAGATGAAACCTCTCTTATCAAGCTGGAAAATAACCCCAGCCAAGGAGGGTATAAGCAACACAGACCCGCAGGATTTGGGAGGTTCCAATATGTATACAGCTCAAGCGTCCCACAATTTGGTTAGTATATATTGCCGGAAAGCCCCTGCTATGGTTATGGCGCATTAACTGGGTATTCCTTTGAACGTGGCAATCAGCGCAAGGATGGCCTACCTCTCTTCTTTTAGAGAGAGGTAGGCCGTCCATGTTTTAATCAATATCCTCTCCTTCAATAAGGTGGGCGGCTATACGTTGGCAGTTCGCTTCAGACCATGCCTTTCCCGTTGATTGAGAGTGTTGTATTAATGAGTCCGTCAGCGTTTGTACCGTAGGCGCCGGGTTTCTGCTTAACCCCATGTATACGGTTGCGCACTCCAAAACCATTTGTTGCGTTATCCGTCCCGCTTCGGGGACTGCTTGTTCAGGTATCCGCTCATTTACAGGCTGCCTAACCTCAGCTTGAGTTGAAGGGATTTTTGGGGGTGGGTTTGTTTGTTCTGTGTTTTGAAGAGAATGACCTAAAATTATTTGTTGCGTTATCCGTCCCGCTTCGGGGACTGCTTGTTCAGGTATGCGTTCATTTACAGGTTGCCTGACCTCAGCTTGAAGGGGAGGGGTGTGCGGGGGCGGGTTGATTTCTGCTGTGTTCTGAAGAGACAGGTCTTCATGGCTTATGAGTTCCCAAACGCGGGCCGCAAGGCGGGCAATCTGCTCTTCCTCGGCTTCGTCCCTTTCATCATCTCTTTCTTCTGGATTGAACTCACCAAAAAGGGCATGATCCAGGTGGCGGGCTTCATTCTCATCCGCTGGATACAACCCTGATGTTCTTATTTCTTCTCGTGTGAGGGGGCTGTAATCTTTACCCCCTGCCTGAGCAGCATGTGTTTCATCATTCCCCGCGCAATATATGCTAAGAATTAACAATGAAATAGTCATTTTTTTCATAATAAAAACCTTTCTCCTTTATGAGCTTAATCCTTACCCATAAGATAAACCGAAAATGAGTCAATAAATAGCTATTTTTTGCGTCCTTGCGTGTTGAACCGGAGCTGTTTTTACTCATGGATAGGAAAGCCTTTCTTATTATGTTAGCAGCCCTAATCCTGCTGTACGTAATTCTATCTTTTTTCATCGAAGCTTGGATATTGGTTCTTTCCTTGAATATTGGTAAGGAAACATATATAAATTATGAGTATTAAAAGAAATAAAGAATTATTAGCTAAATTGACTGAAGACTATGTAAAGAGGCCCCGCCGGGCTTTGTAGGATATGGGTTCGTCTTTGACTGAGAATGTTTAGGTGGGAAAACGCCTGAGAACCAGGCAAAGGAATTATTGCTGGAAATCATCTGGAGTATTGGAGAATGCTTGCATTTTTACTTGTGGAACGGAAAGATGGTAGAGAGGGAGAAGGGGAAAGTGTTAAGATTGGTCGGCCTTTGGCCTGTAATTAGTATTGCTTAAGAATGGGCGCCGATGTGACAAAACCAGAAAACTTAGGTTATCAATTCATAAACAAATTAAAAAATTTATCATTCATTGATGAAATATGGTTGTTTGGGTCCAGGGCAAGAGGAGATCATCAAGAAAGATCTGATATTGATATGGCTATCTTGTGTCCCAAAGCCACAGATTTCGATTGGCAAGAAGTAGAGGATATCATAGAAAATGCAGATACCTTACTAAAGATAGATTACATCAGATTTGATAAAAACAAGATAAGTAAGGAATTTTATAACAATATTTTAAAAGATAAAAAGGTAATTTATATGAAAGAAATACAATGGAAGGATTATTTTTACACTTTAGGAAAGGCTATAGATCGGTTAAAAGAAGTTCTTGAACATCCACAATTACACCAAATTGATTGCATGAGGGATGCTGCAATTCAACGTTTTGAGTTTACGATAGAGTTGTTCTGGAAAATTCTTAAAAAAGTATTGTTTCATGAAAAAATAGAATCAACAACGCCGCGTGATACTTTAAGCAAAGCTTACCAATATAAATTGATTGACAATGAAGAAGTATGGCTTGCAATGCTGGATGATCGTAATAATACTTCCCATGCGTATAAGGAGGAAGAAGCAAGGATAATATTCGAGCATATAAATAATTACCTGCCTGTTTTTCAAACAACTTATCGGGAGTTAAAAGAAAAATATAAATTATGACCATTATTCACCAATCCTTTGGAAATGTATTTTCCTTTCTACTCTTGTCTCAACAAATGCGACAATATTACGGCTGTGTGAGAGGACGGAGCCATGAGTCTCCTCCCACTCGATCTCTTCTCCTGTAACAGGGCTGTGGGGGATGTAACATAGTTCTTTAACTTTTTTTTCCTATACTTGAATCAGGTTTGGTTGAACGGAGGAGGCTTGAGCGGATGCATGTGGATACAAAAGCCCTGATTGGCAAGCTCAATTCGCCCTGCAAGCGGGCGCTTGAAAGCGCTGCGGCCCTCTGTGTTTCTAAAACGCATTATAACGTTGAGCTGGAGCATTTTCTCCTGCGGCTTCTGGAAGTGGAAGATACGGATATTCAGCTTGTTTTGCGCAATTATGAACTCGATGTAGCCAGCATTCAAAAGCAACTGACGACAACAATAGGAAAATTCCAGACGGGTAATACCAGCCAGACGGCTTTATCACCTCATATTTTGACCACCCTGGAAGAAGCCTGGATGGTGTCTTCCCTGCAGATGGGGGAGGAAGAAATCCGGTCGGGTACGGTTTTGATGGCTGTTTTGGATACTGAGGCTTTGCGTGGCATACTTTTGGAAAGCTGTCCCTTGCTTTTGCGGCTATCGCGGGAAACCTACCGGCATAATATGCGCGAGTTATTAGCGCACAGTCCTGAAGCCAGAGGAAAAGCCAAAGGCTCAACCCCACCCGTAAAACCTTTTGAGTTTGGGAGGCCGTCTCCGCCATCCGGCTCAACGGCTCTGGAGCGGTTTACAGTGGATATGACAGAGCAGGCGCGGCTTGGAAAACTGGATCCCATTTATGGGCGGGATCAGGAAATCCGGCAACTGATTGACATATTATCCCGCCGCCGTCAAAACAATCCTATTCTGGTCGGAGAAGCAGGAGTTGGAAAAACGGCTGTTGTGGAGGGGCTGGCCCGGCAAATTGTATCAGGGGGCGTCCCGCCTTCTTTGAAAAATATTTCACTCCGTTTACTGGATGTGGGATTGCTGCAAGCGGGCGCAAGCATTAAGGGAGAATTTGAGGAGCGGCTCAAAAGCTTGCTGGAGGAAGTCAAAGCCTCAACAATACCCGTTATTATGTTCATTGATGAGGCCCATACCTTAATTGGCGCTGGCGGACAAGCCGGATTGGGGGATGCGGCGAATTTGTTAAAGCCGGCTTTGGCCCGGGGAGAATTGCGCACCATTGCGGCGACCACCTGGGCTGAGTACAAGCGTTACATTGAAAAAGATGCGGCATTGACCCGGCGTTTTGAAGTTGTCAAAGTGAATGAACCTTCTCCTGAGCAAGCCTTGAAAATGTTACGGGCCATTGCGGGATCCCTGGTCAAACATCACCATGTGACGATTCTCGATGAAGCGATCCAGGCTGCCGTGACGTTGTCCCAACGTTTTTTAACAGGCCGCCGCTTGCCCGATAAGGCGGTGAGCGTCCTGGATACGGCTTGCGCACAAGTAGCCCTGGCCTGCTCGGCCATTCCCCAGCCTTTAGAAGAAGCCCGTAACCGGTTAACTTTGTTGCAAATTGAGAAAGAAATGCTGTTGCGGGAGAACCATGGCGCAAATGAACATGAGCGCCGCCTGACCGAAATCGCCCAGGAGACGGACAATGTCACGTTAAAAGCGGATGAGATGGCGCGTGAATGGACGGAATCTGCTAATATTGTTCAAAAAATTCAAACTTTAAGGGATCAGCTGAATGCTTTTCCCCTTGCTGATCTGGAAGGAGAAGAAGCCAGAACCTTGCGGGGTGAAATGAATCAGCTGGAGGGAGTTTTGAAAGGGACGGCTGGCGGCATGGCAGGGCAAAGCCTTGTTCCCCATAGCGTCGGTCGCCTGACGGTTGCGAAAGTGATTTCGGGATGGACGGGTATACCGCTGGAGACCATGATCAGCTTTGAAGAAGGGTTAACGGTCGAGCAATTGCGCCAGGCGCTTGAACGGCGCATTATTGGCCAACCCCGCGCTCTGGATATGATTGCTCGCCAGGTCGTGAGTTACCGCGCAGGGTTATCCGACCCGACCAAACCCATGGGGGTTTTTCTCCTGGCGGGGCCAAGCGGCGTGGGAAAGACGGAAACCGCGCAAGCCTTGGCGGAAATTTTGAATGGCCATGAACGTCATCTGATCCGCATTAATATGTCTGAATTTCAGGAAGCGCATGCGGTTGCGACTTTAAAGGGAGCGCCTCCCGGGTATGTCGGTTATGGAAAAGGCGGCGTCTTAACAGAGGCCGTCCGCCGGAATCCCTACAGCGTCATTTTACTGGATGAAGTCGAAAAAGCCCA
Source organism: uncultured Candidatus Finniella sp. (assembly GCA_964424515.1). Taxonomy (GTDB): domain Bacteria; phylum Pseudomonadota; class Alphaproteobacteria; order Paracaedibacterales; family VGCI01; genus VGCI01. Next base: position 13,081 of record CAYRJJ010000024.1, read on the forward strand.
TCCCGATGTCATGGAAATATTTTATCAGGTCTTTGATAAGGGAATGATTGAAGATAGTGAGGGAGTAGAAGTTGATTTCCGCAATACGATGATTATTTTAACGTCCAATATTGGCGCAAGCCAGATAGAAGCGGGAATGTCCGGCATCCGGCGGGCATTGGAACAGCATTTCCCTCATGCTTTCCTGGCGCGATTGGCCATTATCCCCTATCTTCCCCTCAGCGCGGCTGACCTGACCAAAATTGTCCGCCTTAAAGTGGAGGGCGTTGCGCAACGGCTCCTCCAGCAACACCAGGCGCGGCTTATTTATACGGACAAGGATATAGAAAATATCGCAGCCCAATGCGCGGACCCTCATCAAGGCGCCCGGTCTATCGACCATATCCTGACGCAACAGATTCTTCCCAGTTTGTCAGAGCGCATCCTTGAAAACCGTGGACAAGGCGTAAAGTCACAATCCACCATTCATCTATTTAAACAAGGGGATTTGAGGGCAGGTGAGTAGATTGTTGAAAATTTCCGCTCATCCATTCTACCGGACTTTAATCAATATTTTGCGACGCAAGTAACGCAAACGCCGAATAAAAACCTGGGATTTTTGTTGAGGGACAGCCCCCCGTTTGTAAGCCCAGATAACGGCAGGGGGAAGATTCCACCACACGCTACCCAAGCGTTTTTTATGGAGTCCCAATTTGCGGCTGGATAAAGGGGAGACTGGGCCATAGGTAAACTGCAACATTTGTCCCCCTTCAGATAATACCGCAAAACACGCATCCGCAATTCCCGCCTGAATGGATCCGGGTAAATTGACTAAAGGAATACCAGAAATAACCGTACTCACTTTCCCAATAATATGAGGAGGCAAAATTTCGGTCAAACGGCTTGCATCCCCGTTAATGACAGTGACTTGAGGAAAATGGCGGGTTAAAAATTTACAAAGTTCGGGATCCATTTCAACCACAAACAATTGGGATGGCGTCACCCCATAGCGCAACAAGGCCCGCGTGAACCGGCCGGTTCCCGCTCCGATTTCGACAACGTAGCTATCAACCGTGGCCTCAACATGGCGACAAATGAAATTCGATAAAGCAAGGGAACTCGGCGTAACGGCGCCCAGCGCCTTGGGATTTTTCAGCAACCGTTTGAAAAAAAGCAAATTTTCATCTCGTTTAACTTGGGAGGTGTACGTCATTATTGTTGAAACTGCCAAACAAAACCGGGGGGTAAATTGAACCAAGCCGTGACAACACGGCTTTGCTTGATGCCTTCCCAAAAATTTAAAGGTGAATGCGGATTATAAGTCACATGAACAATTTTGGCCCCGGGCTTCAAAATTGAAAAGGCTGCGCTGATAAGAGATTGGCGTAACCGTTCATGAAGATACATCAAAGGAATAGCTGAAACGACAACCCCGACTTTTTCACAAATTTCCGGCGGAATCAAATCAGCCAAATGGTTTGCATCCCCTTCAATGACATGAATCCCGGGAATGGACTTGCGTAAAAAAGCGCACATCTCTCCATCCAGCTCCACAACCGTCAGGTCTTGTATCTGTACGCCATAGTGCAGCAAAGCCCGGGTAAGACGTCCTGTGCCTGCACCGATTTCGACGACAGGCGTTCCCGGTTTGTACTGTAAAAGGGCTTCTTTTGCGGCCAACATGGATAATTTTACGGAAATAGGCGCCAGCGTACCCAGTTGACGTGGATTTTGCAACCATCGCTGGAAAAATAAGCGGTTCTCTGCCCGGCGAATTTGAGCTTCCTTCACGATCTACCCCTCTTACCTCTCAGAAAACCCCTAACTTTTTATAGACTGACTTGGTCTTAATAAGCAATATAAGGTATATTGTTTTATTGATCAATGGCATCTGGCCATCGCGTTTCCCGTTTTTTCAGCTCCTGCCCATCAAAACGTAAGTGACGACGGCCAACCGCCAAGTCTTCTCCTTCCCGGTTTTCAATGATCTCCCTAATTTTTAAGTTGAATTTGACAAAAATTATCTGTAAAAACCTTGTAAGAGACTACCAGGAAAAGGGAGAAAGGGTAATGAAAGTCATTTTTTTAAAATATTTATCAATATGTCTGGCCATCCTCATCAGTACGCAAAATTCTTTTGCGGCTGAGTCTGTCAACGAAGAGAATTGGTGGGGAATAAAATGCAGGGAACTGCCCGGGTCGTTTGGCCATTCAATAGATAAAGAGACAATATTTATTAACCTGCCAGATGGAATTACAGGTTGCGATGTCCTCATTGTCAAAGCCCCCATCATTTACATTGAAACGCCAGCAAAGTTTCTGGAGGATATCGCCAACCATAAGGGGTTAGAAATATGGGCGCGGGAATATTATATCAATAACGTGAATTACAAGCCCCATCACAATGTTGGCCCTTTATGGGAAGCTCCTGTCTTTACGATCAATGATCAAAATCATTCCATCCATCAGGGGCTTGTAGCCGCCCGTCGCCAAAAAAAATCATCACCTCTATCTGACGTTTATATTAATAATCAACTGGATAGAGATGCTCAAAATACTTTTAACTTTACCCATGAGGCAAATATTATTGTTGAGCTTAAGGGGCTGTTTAATTTAATAAAAAACCATTTTACCCAAAATATTTTTTCTGCCTCTAAGGGAATGCTCATTAAACTTCCAGAGGGGGAATATCACTTATGGGAAATTCCGGATCCAGTGAAAATTCAACTCTTGAATGCCACATCTTCGTTCCCGCTCATTGGCTGTCGAAAACATGAGTATTATGGCGGACTTATTGCCCCTGTAACTGTGGAAGACTTTAAAAAAATGTTTAAAGAGCTTCTCAGTGAATTTAATAATTTTCATAAGCTTCTCATGGCAAGTACGGATGTATGTCATGGGTGCCATGCTATTTTATATAACGAAGATTGCATGAAAAACGATGGCGTTGTCCCTTTAAATGCCGGCTGTTCGACTCTTTTCGTAGCGAAACATCCCCGTACAGATGGTCAAATCGATTTACTGAGAGGCTTTCTACAAAAAAAAGATAACGTTTACAACGAAATAGAAGAATTAGCTAATCAAAAAGAAATACTGAACGTACCGGCAATGAAAGTAGAACCATTCTCGACTTACCCAAAACTAGGCCAGGATGGTTTTGGCATGAGCATTGGACTGACGAAAGATTTTGTAAAAGCAAGATTTAGTTCATCGTTTGGAGCAAGCAACAAACAGATGATCCGCCTGGATTTTTTTACCAAGCTCGTTCAGAATGACGAGATTGGGATTTCTGTTGATGATTTTTAACCTTAAGAAGAAGGGGCGCTAAAAGAAAAAGCCGATGTCATGCTCTGGCCAACTTCCACACTGCCTTTCAACTTAAATCTGCTCTGTCATTGCCACAATAATGGGGGGTCGCTTGGGGTCCGCTGGCGCCTAAAAGGTGGCGTTATCCCCCCTCGACGTGTTTATGGTTAATAGAATTGTAAGTAATTTAGCCACAGTCAACAAAATTTTATAGCGGAGAGGAATAATGAACCTTGTCCTTTCCCCAAATAATCCATTAACCTTTAACTTAATACTCTCTGACTTCGGGTTTATGAAGGCAGACAGTATTATCAACATTAAGATTAAGGGAGATAGATATGAATTGGAAGTTTTTGTCTTTACCTGTTTTGGCATTAGCTTTAATGGCTTGCGATAGCAAGAAAGAAGAGAAGAAAGCTGATGAAGCGACGCCGCCCGAAGCGGCTAAGGTTGAAGAACCTAAAGCAAGTGAGGCTATGCCAGCTGAAATGCCAAAAGAAGAGCATCCGAAAGAAGAGCATCCGAAA
>CAYRJJ010000025.1:0-16112 GCA_964424515.1 uncultured Candidatus Finniella sp.
GGCATGGGCAGCGGTTATGGCCATGACATGGGTCATCACGCCACGAAAAAAGACATGAAAAAAGCTCACAAGGCGGAGAAGAAAGCTCACAAGAAAGCTCAAAAGCAGCAAAAGAAAGCTATCAAAAAAGCTCAAAAGGAACAGAAGAAAGCTCAAAAGCAGCAAAAGAAAGCTGAGAAGGCGAAGGTGAAAGCTCGCAAGAAAGCTGAGAAGGCGAAGGTGAAAGCTCGCAAGAAAGCTGAGAAGGCGAAAAAAAAGGCGGTCAGGAGAGCCAGACGCAGATAAATATAAAAGGTCCAGGCTTTCTACCCGTCACTTTTTTTAAAGTGTTGAAAGAAGGCATAAAATTTTCTCCTTTAGTTAAAACGAGCAAAATGATGCTTTCGTGTACTTAAAAGCTTCTCAAGTTTTTCTATAGCCTGTGTGACTGATTGAGATACAACGTATTGTATATTAATAAAACCCTGTCTAAATATAGACCTCAATTGATATCCAACAGTCTTTCGCCAGGGTATCTTTAAAAGAGTTCCCATAAGAAAGACGCATATTGTTGCAAAACCCAATATGATCAACAGTTTTTCAAGGTATCGGGGAGTGGTCATATGAGTGTTTTCCCAATGAAATCATGATGTGATGTGAGGGCTTATCCTGAATCCAAAGGAACAGAAATTATTGAAGGCTTCAAAGTATGAGCAAGGTTTAATGATGCAACATCCCTTAACATCCTTCCTTTATCTGCTCCTTGCGCTACTTTTTTCTGGAAGATTTACAAAAGTTTCTTCCAATGGGATAGTGAATCCGGCATAATGCTTCAGGCAGTTACGCCTGTTAGCCTAACTTGGTTTATTTTTGAAGATCCAGTTTGTAACCATACCCATTCTAGAATTAAGAGAGTAGCCCTTATTTCACTCTCATCCGTCATTATGTAGGCATTTTATCAGGAAAGTTACGTTATACGATAACAATTCAGGCGAGGCTTTGATTCCACATGCACAAGCCTAGTGAGACAACGAAGAATCGGGTATAATCACTTTCTATATACCCATCCGGGATGAAAAGCGGAGTTTAAAGAAAAAATGAGTCGAATTTTTACCGTGTCAAACCAAAAAGGAGGGGTGGGGAAAACCACGACAACCATTAACCTGGCAACCGGGTTGGCAGCTGTTGACAAGCGCGTGCTGATTATTGATTTCGACCCTCAAGCCAATGCGTCAACCGGCCTCGGGTTAAGTAAACAGAGGCGTCTGCTCAATTCTTATGGATTATTGATTGGTGACTACACCATGAGTCAAGTTATCGTCAAAAGCGCTATTCCTGGTCTATCTATCATCCCGTCCGCCATTGATTTATTAGGCGCAGAAATCGAACTTGTGGGTATGGAGCGGCGGGAATATATTTTAAGGGACATTATTGCCCCTTACGTTAACATGTTTGACTATATTTTAATTGACTGTCCCCCATCGATGGGCCTTTTAACATTAAATGGAATGGTTGCCGCAACAGATGTGATCATTCCCTTGCAATGTGAATATTATGCCCTGGAAGGGTTAAGTTACTTGTTAGGCTCTATCCAAAAGATCAAAAAAACCCTGAATCGCCGTTTATCCCTTTTTGGAATTGTTCTCACGATGTTTGACCGCCGCAGTTCTTTATGCGAAATGGTGGCGCGGGATGTGCGCTCTTACTTGAAAGACAAAGTTTTTGAAACAGTCATTCCACGAAATACAAAAGTATCCGAGGCGCCCAGCCATGGAAAACCAGCCATGATTTATGATTTCAAATGCACCGGTTCCCAGGCTTATATGTCCCTGGCCCGTGAGGTGCTCATACGTGATGCCCAGCAGAAGCAAGAGGAGAAAGTCGCATGAGGGAAGCTGAAGCCAAAAAATTCCCATTAGGGCGGGGGCTTTCCGCTCTTCTTGGAGAATCCTCAATAATGGAAGGAGAAGAACCGGGAGCCATACTTTCTCTTCCCACTCTTGATTTAAAGCCTGGAAAATTTCAACCCCGTTACCGGTTTGATGACGATAAATTAACAACGTTGATTGACTCCATTCGTGAAAAAGGCATTATCCAGCCCCTCGTTGTTCGGCCTTTGGAAAAAGGGATGGAAGAAAGGGGGATAGGCGCATATGAAATTATCGCAGGAGAACGCCGGTGGCGGGCTGCCCGTACGCTCAATATGGAATCTGTTCCCGTTATCGTTCGGGAGTATAATGACCGGGAAGCCCTGGAAGTTGCCCTCATTGAGAATATCCAGCGGGATGACCTCACCCCCATTGAAGAAGCGGAAGGATATCAGCGTCTCCTTGCGGAATTCAGTTATACGCAAGAAGAGTTAGCCCGTTCCCTTGGCAAAAGCCGCAGCCATGTCGCCAATATGTTGCGCCTCAATCAATTACCAGGTCACATCAAAGACATGATCCAGGACGGCAAGATCTCGGCTGGCCATGCAAGAACGCTTGTGAATGCGGAAAACATGGAGGAACTCGCCCAGAATATTATTGAAAATAACCTTAACGTTCGTCAAGCCGAGCAGCTCAAGCAAAGGCGCGCAAAAAACCAAACGCTTGACATTCCGGAAACGGAATTCGCTATACAAACAAAAATAATCGAAAATGAGATCGCCAACCTTTTACGGTTAGGCGTTTCCCTGAAAGTCAAACAAAGTGGCGCAAATTTGACTATCCACTTCAAGAGCTATGAAGAGATTGATGAGTTTATGGATAGATTGAGGGCCATTGAAATTTAGAACACCGGACAAAGCCACTGCAATTACGTTTTATGAGGAAGATAAAGTTTTTCAAAAACCGGTTAAAAACCAGGAAGCGCTTGAAAATCCCGAAGCGCTGGAGCAGTTAAAAATCAAACTGAGCTGGTTAAAGGAGGAGACGAAAAAGAGCTTAGAATGGCTTTGTCATTCCCGGATTTCTTTTTTGTGAAGTTGCATCTTAATCCTTCCAAAATGATGGCATAAAGAGGATGAGGATCGCTAACAATTCAAGCCGGCCTAAAATCATCCCAAACATAAGCAAGCATTTGGGACCCATGTCAAGCATCTCCAGAGAACCAAGAGGGCCAATATGGGAGCTTAACCCTACGCCAAGATTACCCAGAGCGGATGCAGCCCCTGACAGGCTTGTGACAAAATCCAGCCCGCAAATAGATAATCCCCCCGCAAGCATGATCAAGCAAATTGTATAAAGCGTGATAAATGTAAAAACGGACGTTGAGATATTTTCCGAAATTTTTTGGGATTGATAAGACGGCACATAAATCCCGTGGGGACGGCGTAATTGGCGCATATGGGTTAAAGCAACAGCGAGCAGGACTTGAAACCGGAAAATCTTGATACCACCCGCTGTGGATCCGGTACATCCCCCAACAAGCGTCAACAAAAAGAATAAGACAAGAGGAAACGATCCCCACGTCGTATAATCTTCCGTCATGTATCCTGTAGAAGTCATAACGGAAACAACAGCAAATGAGGAATGGCGAAGACTACTCCAAAAATTAATATCCTGATACAGAGTAAGCCACAATGCGCCAAGTAATGAGGCAACGCTGATCGTGCCTAAATAAGCACGCAATTGGCTATCCTGCCAAACGGCTTTAAAATTCCGGCGCCATAATTTAACAAATAAAATAAAAGTAGTCCCCCCGATCACCATAAAAACCATCAGGATCAATTCGATGGAAAGGCTGTGAAAAGCCCCTATCGACAGATCTTTTGTGCTTAACCCGCCTGTGGAAACAGTCGCCATTGCGTGGCAAATGGCATCGAACCACTTCATGCCCGCCAGGTGAAGCAAGATAACGCATGCCACTGTAAATACAAAGTAAATTGATAAAATAGCTGAGGCAATTTGGGACAGGCGCGGTAAAATTCTTTCTGAACGGTCTGAAAATTCATTGCGAAACAATTGCATGCCACCAATGCGCAAGATCGGTAAAATGGTCATAGCCATAACGATAATTCCCGTACCGCCCAGCCATTGAAGGAGCGCCCGCCATAACAGGATGCCTTTGGGAACTTTGCCTAAATGAGCTAAAACCGTCGTACCTGTCGTTGTGAGGGCTGACACCGATTCAAACCAGCAATCAAGGAAACCTAAAGATAAAGATGACCAGAAGAAAGGGATTCCTGCAAAAAAAGAGGTTGATACCCAGCTCGCAGCGGTCAAGAGAAATGCTTCCCGTACCCGCAATTCCTTTCTTCCTTCCGCTCGGTTGGACAAAACCAGCAAAGTCCCCATGAGGCCCGTAATGAAGGTTGATATGGCAAACCCGCGCCACTCGCCCGTTCTATAAATGAATAATTCTACGCTTAAAGGAATCAGCATGGCAGCTGCAATAATGCTGAGAAGAACGCCAATGAGGAAAAAAACCAACCGGAATGCAATCACAATTTTCTATGCCCCATGGTTATACCCGTCATGAATGAAGAACAACTTCCAGGAGATCATACGCCCAAAGGGGGAGTGTTGACAATCCTGGCCTTGCTCTTTACCGTTCACTCTATAATCAGTAAACCTTGTGGGAAGAACCTTATGTCCCTCACACCCCCAAAATTTTGGGAGCAACCCGATAGCTGCCTTGGACGCCTTCTGGAGCCTCTCAGTTGGTTTTATCAGGGGGGGGCGTCCCTCCATCAGATTTCCTCAAAACCTTACCGGGCGGGCGTTCCGGTCATTTCTATTGGAAACCTCGTGCTGGGGGGGGCGGGAAAAACGCCTGTGACCCTTGCGCTTGCTCAACATTTACAAGCGATGGGACGCATCCCCCACATCATCAGCCGGGGATATGGCGGAACTTTAAAAGGGCCTCTTCTGGTTGAACCGGTCCGCCATCTCTTTCATCAAGTCGGGGATGAACCCTTGTTGCTGGCCAAAACAGCGCCGACCTGGATATCAAAAGACCGTCGGGCAGCGGTTAATCCGGCTATCCAGTCCGGCGCGGATATTTTGCTTCTGGATGACGCCCATCAAAATTACACCCTGGCAAAAGACTTGAGTCTTGTCGTCGTTGATGGCATGCAGGGCTTTGGAAACGGGCGAATTTTTCCGGCTGGACCCTTAAGGCAGTCCCTTAAAGCTGGCTTAAAAAATATAACCGCTCTTATTTTTATTAACCAGAACCATGACTCTTTACCGGAGTCGCTTCCCCCGCTTCATTGTCCTATCATACACGCAAGCATCGTGCCCATTGACCCAAAGCCTTGCGCTGTTCTGGCTTTTTCAGGTATCGGGTACCCCAAAAAATTCCATCAAACACTGGTGGCAGCGGGGTATGAGGTCAAAGTTTTCGCCCCTTTCCCGGATCATCATCCCTATACGGAAGAGGATTTGCGCAAGCTTCAAATAACGGCGCGGGGCGAGCGCGCCTGTCTGATCACAACCGAGAAAGACGCTGTGCGCATTCCTGCAGCTTATCGTCAAGACGTTCTCGTACTCCCCATGCGGTTAGCTTTTGAACCGGAGCCGGAGGCGGCCCTTAAGTCGTTACTGGAGCCATTTCTTCCTCCTACTCCCTGATCTTGCGCCTGATTTTATTGATTTTTCGTTTCAATTTTCAGAAATATACCAGATTAGCACAAAATAAACGTAGAACGTGTCATCAATTATCGGCTTTTGGACTGAAAATGGCGGTTTTCTGCGCTTCCGTTTCTCAAATACGCCTTAATGTATTTTGCGGTACGGTTCTCAAAACCCACCATTTTCGCCACAAAATTCTTTAATTGATGACACGTCCAGGATAAACGAAAAACAAACACGATATGAGGACAAGTTATGATAGGATGAAGCGAATAAACATCTATCCAGCTTTTAGACATAACCGCAAATAACTGAAACTTTTACATACAGATGATGTTCCAGGTGGAGTTCAAGAAATGCGGAGAGCCGGAAGGACTCATCGCGGGGAGTTCTCGCTGGAGGTATAGCCTCCCCCGTTCTCAACAGGGGAGTTGAGGCTAGCGTCTGTAAAGTTTTTTACTTGACGATTGAAAACGTCTATTCCGGCCCCGTTTAAGCAATCCAGGAATTCACTTAAGTTATCTATGCACCGGCTGATATCATCAATTTTTTTTTCTTTATCATCCCGCTGCAAGGTGGAAACGACCTCATTCCATCCCATATCCAGCCAGAAACCATTACTGGCATGGTGCCTTAGCAACATCAGGGTTAAAGCCCCATAAGCAAGATAGGAAGGTTGCCAGGATTTCAGTGTTTTATCCCATGCCGGATAAACTTCAGCTAAAGCAAGAACGCCGCCTGTAAGAAAGGAATGCAAGGACATCACCCTGCGAACGCCAGGATTGCTTTCAGAAACGGTGTTGCGAAAGCCCTGCAAGATAACCTGTTCATAATAGTATTTAATAGCAGGTCCTTCGATAATACAAGAAAGAAGCGTCAGAAAACCAGCCAAGCCATAGCTTGCGTTACTGGCAGTAAGAGAAGCAACGCCGAAATTTTCTAAGCCGCGCTTCAACCCATACTGGAAGAAGAAAAACTGGGGAATAGATGATAGAGGATTAACCAGATAATGGGGCAAATACGTTGCAAGATAGTTGTTTCCATCCTCCGGTTCTAAAGAGGGTAGCGGACTATTTCCGGCAGAGGGGGTCAAGGAGATAGGGCTTTGCATTATTTCCTGGAGTTTAGCAAAACCACTCTGATCACCATTTAAATCATCATAAATAGTGTTTATTGTCCCCAGGTCCAGACCTCTGAGCGTTTTTTTAAAGGATTGGAATCGGTCTTGCAGACTTTTTCGTTTCGCATGGGCGTCCCTTGCCTCATTCTGCTGACGCAAGCTTTTTGTATGTTCTTTTTGTCCAAATTGGCCAAAGGCATATTTCATGGAATACATTGTAGCCGTATAAGGAACAATAAAAGACCAGACAGACCAGTCAAAATCCTGGTCAGTTTCTATTTGATAAAAAACTGTCGGTAAGATAAAGGCGTTGCTCATGGCCAGCAAGTGGTTGAATCCTTTCAGAAAAGCAGGGTAATCAAGATAGTAGTTTCCTTCTTCGTGGCTATCAGGATGTTTCCGAATATCATACTCCTGTGGTATTTGAGCAGGAGGAAAAAATTTCTTTGTTACCTGCTGGGATATCATGGCCATATTTGCGGCTGTGGGAGGTAAAAGATAAGCCAGAGTGATTGCAATAATCGTCCAGTCTTGCCAACCGGTGGATTCAACCCCTACAAGGTCCAGCGTAGCGTATAAAATCATGGCGGTGGTGGCGCTGATAGCTGCGGCTCCCAATAAATATCCCGTTTTACGGCTTATAGAGGAGCAGGGAGAAGAGTTTTCAAAACCAAAAACGTGCTGGTTTAGAGCTGTTTGCAGACTCTGTGCAAGGGGATTGTGTTGTTGCTGCCCGTCATCCAGGAGCGGCCTTTCTTCTTCACTCTCCCGAGGGCGACGCTCTAAAAGCGTAAGGTCAGACCCGGATTGTGTAGCTAGGGAACTCGCAGAATGAGTAGAAAGAGAAGGAGAAGCAGGTGGCCCCCACTCATCTGAAGCATAGCTGACCCCAAGAAAGAAGAAAAACATCAGAAAAGTAGAAAAGCGCATATGATTTGGATCCTCTTTAAAAGCGCACCTTAAAGCGTGTCCCTTATATTTTTATAAGGAATGTGCGGGAGATAAAATTTTAAGAAGATTTTTAGATTCTTGTCAAGAGAGACCGGATAAACGGTCAGGGCTAACGTATGATAAAATTTTAAGTAATAATATTGCTTGAAACTACGTCGGATTCTTTAGTTTATCTATACTAAACTCGGGCATAAATTGAGGTTTTTATTTCCCATGTTTCGTTCGCTTCGTTCTCTACGCGCAAGGACGAACGGCATCGGGGGATGCTGAAAAGCTTACTTTATGACCGCGCTTGATATATATCAAATACCGAACACGCAGGGAACTATTTTCCCTCCCCTGCCTGTGGTCTTTTTGCCGGGACCTGGGGAGCCTGGTAGCGGACTTCTCCCGCTGGTTGTTTTAAATCTGCAACAGGCGGACAAGGCGCATGGCCGTATACAGCCAGAAGGTTTTTGGGTGTGACCCACGCAACTTTATGGGAAAAGGGGTTTAGCGGATCGCGGCTCAAGGAGCGGTCAATTAACTCTGTGTCCGATGCCGTGTTCTGGATTTCATCTTCCCCCTGAGGGGGCGCTGCCAGGGGATTTGGGTAAGCTCCTCTCCCCTGTGGTCCATGGCTCATAATAGCAAGCGCAATGCTCTCCTGAAATCCTTTGATATGCAAGGGCTTTGGATGCTTATGCTTTTCACAGAATTTATTGACGGGTTGTTGGGGAACAGCTCCTGGGTTGCCAGATTTGGGAATGATGGTGTAATAATCATCGACCACATACGTAAACCAGCGTTGATATCCATCCTTCGCAATGGATTCGGGCAAGCCCAGGTCAGCATAAGGAACGATCCCCCGGCGCCGGGTTTTCTCTTGCTTCCCCGAAGGGGCTGCCGGGTCCGCCGCATAAGGCAATATTTTATACTGGGCGGCATAGCTGGCAAGCGCATAAAGGATTTTTTCCTGATGCTGCGCTGTTGCGGTCGCTTTTTGCCACTCAAGCATAACCTGTAAAATGGGTAACGCCGTGCCGCTTATCAAGCCAACGATAATCAGGACAATCGCCATTTCAATTAAAGAAAATGCCGGTAATTCGCCACGCACAGCTTTTTCAACCTCGTCTTTTTTCTCTGAGGGTATCATGTCCTTGCAACCAGGGGAAGAGGCTCCCTTCCTTTGCTTCTAAATTTCATCCATATTTTGTGGCCATAGACAGGAATTTAGCAAGAATATCATTAGCCCTTCATAATTCTTATCTGTTCTGGATCTGAAACCATGTAAAAATTCCCCTCTTTTACCCGAGTTCCACCCTGCACACGATAGCCATTTTCTTGCCTATAAGCAGATTTTAAAAATATAGGGATGTTTTTATTACCCTCAAACATAACTTTTAAAAAACCACAGAGTCCATAAGAACCCTTGGAACCTGAAATCCCTACGCCTATCATCTTCACGTCAAAATCTTCTGTAAAAGAAAATCCAAGAAATATTCCAAATATAGTCTGGACATGAAAACTATCTGTTTCGCTTCCAATCGTTGAGCTTCCCAGAAGAAGTTTTTCTTTGATCATGCCAAGGCTTGGGAATTTAATTTCTTTGTATCTTTCTTCAAGAGATATCTCTGCAGCCGTTTCTGTTGAAGAGGGTTTTTGTGTTAATTCTGGTTCCACCTGTTCCTCTGTTTCATCCGCTGCGGCAGACGGAAAGGTTCTTTTTTCCGCCCCTAAAGTAACCTTAATGAATGAATTTATACAAAAACGTGGGCGTACTTCTTCTGGTTCCGTGCGATATTTCATACCTATATCCGGGTACATCTTGTCACCTTTGAAGGTTTCGAACTTTAAAGGATGGCCTCCGATACGTGAAGCTTGAAAATCTGTGTCGTATACTAAGCCAGCTCGATTATATCTATACCCTATATCATCACGCTTTATCATCTCCGCTATACCCCCTCTTGATAAAAATAGGGGTGATAGTTGGCGGGCTGAGGTATTGAGATAGGCAGGATACGGGAGGGCATCCTTCTCAGTTTCTGTTAGTTTGCTGTGAGTGGCCATATCGACGGTAGACTCACAAAAGGAGCTTTGGCTAAACAGTTTTACGTCCGGGATGTAAAGCTCACCGGATTTCTTTAATAAAATTGTTATTTTAGCAAGGATGCTCTCCCCCCAGGAGGCAGCTTTAGCCGTGGAAACATCAAAATACATTTTATCAAAGACCCCGTTAAAACTTTCTTCTTTGAGCTTAAGCGCTTCAAGGATCGTGTCCCAGCTTTCTGCTTTATTAAAATCAGCATTGAGTATAGGTGTTTTTGGTGAGAGCGCTTGTTCTCCATAAAATTCACATGCATTTACAAAAAAGAGTCTGATAGGCGCCTTGATTCCTTCTTCTTTTTCCCGTTTTTCTTCTGCTGCCCGTAAGTGCACTACATGGGTTTCAGATGGGTGCGCTCCAAAAAATATATGCAGTTGACGGGACTCAAGTGACGCCGTATCGGATGCCGCTTTGATGGCAAGCATACTTTGATGACGGGGAACAGCATTTTTTGGAAGATCGTCAGCATGATCCATTGCTAGAGCATTTCCAAGCAAGCAAGTTGCGATAAATCCATATTTAAATATTTTTTTTAACTTCATTTCCGTTTCCTTTTCTATATGGGCATGTAAAATTACAAATCATTCAGATCTTATTCCTTTTCTATATGGGCATGTAAAATTACAAATCATTCAGATCTTATTCCTTCAGGATTTTTCAGAATATAGTCTCACCAATGTATATGTAGAAATTAACACATAGAATTACAAGTTTTTTTAATGTTTTTTTTTGTAATTAATAAAATATAATCAAGATACCTTCACATCATGTTTGATACTCACCTTTAATTTTTGTATAATTGCGCACTGACTCGCCAGGACTTCGGTGGGTTGGGAGGAACGACATCCCTTAACTGAATACTCGTAGGGAAATCATCCTTTAGGCAATTATTACGGAAAAAGGCGTTTAATGGTTGCTGCAACTTGCTCATAGGCTGTACTCAGCAAGGGTTCGCCATGGGCTGTCAGGAGATGACGGAAGGTCATCATCTTGAGAAGCCTATAAAAATCAGGAGCATTTGTATGGGTTGCCTCGAGCCAGATGGGTGAAATGTTTGCTGGTTTCACAAGCCCTTGATCTTGGAATGATTGGGCTGTTTGGGGACTATAAAACTCATCCGTGGATATTATGTTTTGGATGCTGTCGCAGGAAATCAGGATTCCTCCTTCCCGTTCAATATGCAAAATACCTTCTGGTAGTGTTGATGTTTCAAAAACAAAGAGAGAGCAACCCGGAAAAGGCAGGGCGCCTTCTGGCGTTAATTCTCGATCAGCTTTTAGGTCATTCTCATAGATCATACTCTTTAAAGTCCAAAGCCGGGCGGCCGGATATTGATTCCGATAAAAGGCATCGTCTCGACCATGAAATGCCCCAATTCTGACAATATGGGTAACGTTCCCCAAGCGATCCAGTTTTTTAAGACCCTCTTCACTTAACCTAACAGTATTGACTAAGGTTAGCTCAGAGCCATTGCGTATAAGGGTCATATTGCGGCTTGTTTGAATGTCAGAACCCTCATGTTGAATCTTGTTGGTTCCTGTTACAAAAAAGACATCTGGAAGAATCTCACGTATATCTCCGTGGGGCCAGACAGGGGTAAATTGAATCGATTGAGAGGAAGACACTATAGGGTTTACTCCTGTTTGACTAGGTTCTGTGCACCTACACAAAAAATGGTAATTAATGTCCCTTTGAAAGAAGGGGAGCATTACCATGAAAATGTATTACATCCACAAAGAAAAGTGGTAAAGAATATATTTTACTCTTCAAAAGATTTCAGGTATTCGGGTTTAAAGAAAAACCGGTCACCCAACTGGTTATAGAAGGCGTCCATTTTATTTTCAAGACAGGCGCTCAATGGCGGGAGCTACCGTATTATTATGATAAATGGAAAACCATTCACTTGTGCGTCCCGGTGGGATATGAAAAAGGTCAACATAATCGTGAAGCTCGGGAAAGAAGCAAAGGAGATTTTACAACAAAAATCCACGTTGTTGCCGATTCTTCAGGGTAAGCTCAAGGATTGGCAGTCTTGATGTTGCGCTCTTGTGGTCTCTTTTTGCCGATCAAATGTTAGCATCTGAAAAGTCAAACTTAAAAGGCTATCATTCTCAAGAAGACCATAAGGCTTTTCCGACGCGGACCCACGTCGCCCCATGCGCAATGGCGATGGGGTAATCCTGGCTCATTCCCATACTCAAGTCAGACAGGTTGTGACGATGGGCGAGATCAGCCAACGCTTGAAAGTGGGGCGCGGGATCTTCACCGGCGGGGGGAATACCCATCAAGCCCGTGAGGGGCAAAGAGGAGGTACGGCACAACTCAACCAAGGCGGGTAAGTCTTCGCAGGAAACGCCGCTTTTTTGAGGTTCACGGCCTGTATTGACCTGAATGAGAATTTTGCGCGTTATCCGCGTTGAATTTCCCCATTCTTTGGCAAGAGTAAGCGCCAGCCGGGGACGGTCTACAGATTCAATGACGTCAAACAGGTCAAGGGCTTTTTTGACCTTGTTGGTTTGGAGGGGGCCAATGAGATGAAGGCGAAGGTCGGGATACTTTTGGCGTAAATCTGTCCATTTCACAGCGGCTTCTTGAACGCGGTTTTCACCAAACCACCGGTGCCCGGCTTTGAGGAGGGGCAAAACCGCTCCTCCCGTTTGGTTCTTGCTTACGGCCAGAAGGGAGACAGAATGAGGGCAACGGCCTGCTGCCTGGCAAGCTTGCCTTATGGTTTCGTAAGCTTGATGAAGATTCACCTTATTTTTTTCGGAAAGCATCCAGTACGACGACATTAGACCCGTTCGGTGCGCCTTCTTCTGATACAGGTGCCTCAGAGTTTGCTTTTGCCCTGGGTTTGGACTTGGCCTTCATCCGGACGGGAAGTTTCTCAAGGGTTGTTTTTTCATGAATGGTGGGTGAAAACTGTAACCCGAACTTGACAGAAGGGTCGACAAAACTGACAATCGACCGGAGTGGAACGGTTAAGCGCTCATGGATATCATTGAAGCATAATGTAACAAAGAAGCATTCTTCCTCAACTTCCAGGTCCCAGAATTCATATTGAAGGACAATGGTAATTTCTTCCGGATACTGTTCTAGCAAATAATCTGGCAAATCAACACCTGGGTAATCTGTGCGGAAAGAGATATAAAAATGATGGTTGCCAGGCAACCCAGCTTTTGACACTTGTATTAAGGCTGCCCGGACAACAGAGCGCAAACTCTCTTGTACCAGGTGCTCATAATCGAATTTTATTATTTTACTGCTCACAGTAGTGGATTCCTTATTTGAATTCATTATGACACAATTGAATTCTTCATAAATTTAGTGGGGGGCTTCTGTTGCCCGGCGCCCCCCGAACCGCTAGTCTTTTACTACTTTCAATCAGCAATCGCCAATTTTAAGCAGCAGCGGCTGCTGCAAACTTGTTAAAGTTTGAGTTAGCCGCAACTTGAGATGCATCATTACGATTGGCACCTATTAAAACAGCCCGATAACGGTGGTACAATGCCGGGCAAAAGACATATCTTTATTACGCACGTCGATCCTGTTTCACCCCCATAAGTAAATGGTGGAGGCGCCGGGTACCGCCCCCGGGTCCGTAACGCTTATTCCATAAATCGTTTATTGCCATAGTTGGTTACCCAACACTCTTAAAATAGGGTGTTTTCACTGGAAAAAAAAGGGGTTTAACGTTAATCTGGCCATACTTTTAAAAGAAAATTTTATGAGGGACGCATGTCAACCGCCTTAAAACCAGATAAAAATCAAGAAATTCAACATATTAGAGAGGATCAATTTGTCACACGGCGGGCAACGGTTTTTTCTTTGGAAGAGATCCTTTATGAGCCTTTTTCTGTCCTTGACCATGGTTTTGTCCGCGTCATTGATTATATGGGGGACGATTCGGCCATCGTTCAGGCTGCCCGCGTGTCTTATGGGAAGGGCACCAAGATGGTGAATGAAGATAAAGGGTTGATCAATTATTTGATGCGTCATCGCCATTCGACGCCGTTTGAGATGTGTGAGATGAAATTTCATATCAAATTACCCATTTTTGTGGCGCGTCAATGGATTCGTCACCGTACGGCCAATGTGAATGAGTACTCGGGGCGTTATTCCATCCTCGATAATGAGTTTTATATTCCAAGCCCCGATCATTTGGCGGCCCAGTCTACGACGAACCGTCAAGGGCGTGATGAAGTTTTGCAAGGGGATCAGGCGGCGCGTGTTCTGGATTTATTGCGGGAAGACGCTTTACGGGCTTACAGCCACTATGAAAGCATGCTCAATGAAGATCGTAACGGTAATGTGCTGGATCCATCCCTTCCCGGGCTGGCGCGGGAACTGGCGCGTATGAATTTACCCGTGAATTTTTATACCCAGTGGTATTGGAAAATTGATTTGCACAACCTTATGCATTTCTTAAGTCTGCGGGCAGATTCCCACGCGCAGTATGAAATCCGGGCTTATGCGGATGTCATGCTGGAAATTTTGAAAAAATGGCTGCCCCTTACCTATGAAGCCTTCACGGACTATCGTTTGGGAGCAGCGTCCCTCTCCGCAAAAGGTCTGGCTGTCGTAAAAGCCCTTTTAAAAGGCCAGCCTCTTGACCAGGCCGCCAGTGGCATGAGCCCCCGGGAATGGCGGGAACTTCACCAGCTGCTTGAGGTAACGGTTCCGCAGGTCAACAAGGCATGAACGGGCCTGTGCCCTTTCTTCTCGCGCTTTACCAACGGCTCACCCCTTTTTTGGAAAGGGGGGTGGTGGCTTATACGCGCTATCGTTTGAAAAAGGGCAAAGAAGACGCGAATCGGCTGGATGAACGGTTTGGAAAGGCATCACGTCCTCGACCCTCCGGCGCTGTGGCTTGGTTTCATGGGGCAAGCGTTGGAGAGGCGGTATCCCTCCTGCCCCTCCTTAAGCGCATCCGGGGGCAATTTCCTCACATCATCCCGCTGGTTACCACAGGAACGGTTACGGCTGCGGCTGTTATGAAAAAAGCATTACCTGAAGGATGCATCCATCAGTATAGCCCTTTGGATGTGCCAGCCTGGATTGAAGCATTCCTGGATCACTGGCGCCCCAATATGGCTGTTTTTGCTGAATCCGAGTTTTGGCCTAACTTGATTTTACATTGCCACGCCCGGACAATCCCCCTTTATTTAGTCAATGGGGTTTTATCAGAGAAGAGTTATCAGGCATGGCGGCGGTTTCCTTCAGTTATTAGCTATCTTCTGTCTTGTTTTGAGATGTGTCTTGCTCAATCAGAAACGATCGAGAAGCGGCTCAAAGATCTGGGCGCCGCTCCCTCGAAAGTGCGTGTTTGTGGTAATTTGAAATTTGCCGCAAGCCCTCTACCTTGTGATTTAGCCGAACTGAATCAGTTGAAATCGATTGTGCAGGGACGGCCTCTTTGGGTGGCGGCAAGCACCCATTCAGGGGAAGAAATCTTGGTGGCGGATACGCACAAAATGGTGAAGCAAGCTCTGCCAAATATACTGACGGTCCTCATTCCCCGCCATCCTCAGCGGGGAATGGAAGTCGCGAAGGACTTGATGGCCAGCGGATTGCAGGTAATCAGACGGTCTTGCCAGGAAATGATCATGCCGTCAACAGATATATATTTGGTTGATACGATCGGAGAGCTTGGTCTGTTTTACCGGTTAGGCGATGTTGCTTTTTTAGGGGGGACTTTTGCGCCGATCGGGGGGCATAACCCCATTGAAGCCGCTTTGCTGGATTGCGCCTTGATTTGGGGGCCTCATAACCATAAACAAACAGAGATATGTGGTATACTTGAGCCAGCTGCTTCATCTGTGAGGACAAAGGAAGAATTGACGGCAACCGTTCAGCAACTTCTTGTTGAAAAAAATCTGCGGGAAGAAAAGATTGCGATGGCGCACCAACTCATCACCATACAAGCGCATGTTCTCGATTATGTTATGGAAGCCTTAAAGGAAAAGCTGGAGGCGGAGGATGAGGGAAGTAACGGAAACGTACCTTGCGGAAAAGATTGCATAAAAACTTTGGGCAAGGCCCGCAGAATCAACCCTCTGCGCTAAAGGTTAATAAAACGACTGAAACCACTCTATCAAGTTGAATTTAATAGATAGTGTCTGACAGGAAACCCTTATTTTTATCTAAAGATCAGTTTCAGGTTTAAGTCAATTCTCTCTCTACCGGTCACTTTTAAAAAGTTCTTTAAAATTAGTGCGCAAGGAGCTTATATACGCCATGTTCCGTCATATATGGACGCCTGAGAGAAAGTCAATGGTTTTTGTAACTGAGTTGCAAGCGACTTTTATTAGACACTGTTATCAAAGGTATGAAGGTGGTATAATATCGGTGTTATCGCGAATTTTAAAGGAGGCCAAAAATGGACAAACGCTTATTTCCCGTAACCCCCGAGTTTTTTCAG
>CAYRJJ010000026.1:0-16030 GCA_964424515.1 uncultured Candidatus Finniella sp.
AAGGAAAATAGCACTGCCATAAAATTTGTCACTTATTATTTCTAAATGGTATAACCCAGGAATCGTTACAAAATGAGGTATAAATAATGGATTTATAACTCATAAAAGGCTATTATTTGAGTTATAAGAAGGGATTTTATAACTCATGATCTGGAATTGGCAACAAGAAGACTGGCCCTCCTTCCGCTATGAAGCAGCTCTTTTGAGAGAGATGGAAGATAATTTTTTAAAAAAATCAGGCATGTTCCTTGGCGCCTATCAGCATATGGGAGAGAAGGATCAATGCTCCTTCATGATTGAGGCGATGAGTGATGAGGCTGTCAAAACCTCAGAGATTGAAGGGGAATATCTCAACCGTGAAAGCCTGCAGTCTTCTCTTCGCAGAAATTTTGGCCTGGATACGGATACCCGCAAAATCCCTCCTGCAGAGCAGGGGATCTCTGAAATGATGGTCGATTTATATCAAACCTATAGCGCCCCCTTGACCCATGAGACCTTGTTTGGTTGGCATGCCATGCTAACCAAAGGCAGACGCGATCTCAAAGATGTTGGGTGTTACAGAACACATGAAGAGCCGATGCAGGTTGTCTCGGGTTATATTCATGCCCCAAAAGTTCATTTTGAAGCCCCACCCTCAAAAGATGTCAGGCAGGAAATGGAAGCATTTATAGGGTGGTTTAATAAAACAGCCCCGGGGGAAGAGTCGCCTCTCTCTGCCTTAACGCGTGTTGGAATGGCCCATTTATATTTTGTTTGTATCCACCCCTTTGAAGATGGAAATGGCCGGATTGGACGGGCTATAGCGGAGAAAGCCTTATCCCAGGACCTTAAGCAGCCGACGTTGATTGCGCTCTCTCATACAATCCAGAACAACAAAAAAACATATTATGACAGGTTGGAATCCAATAACAAAGACATGGAAATTACGCCATGGTTACTCTACTTTGCTGAAACTATTTTAAAGGCGCAAGAACATACACAGAATATGGTTACCTTTCTTATTGAAAAAACAAAGCTTTATGAAAAATTACGGGATCAATTGAACCCCCGGCAACAAAAAGTTATCGCCCGGCTTTTCCGTGAAGGGCCAAGCGGGTTTAAAGGGGGACTCAGCGCTGAAAATTATATTCGTATAACCGGAACATCCCGCGCGACCGCCACCCGGGACTTGCAAAATCTCGTTGATATCGGCGCGCTTACGTACACAGGAATGCTAAAAAGTACGCGCTATTATTTAAATATCCGTTTATGAGTTCTTCAATGGAGGCGCCCAAGGCTGATGCAAGGGTCACGAGAATTTTTAGGGACGGGTTCCCTCAATAAAATATAACAAATTCAATGGCGGATGGGGTGGGATTTGAACCCACGAAGGAGTTGCCCCCTTGCCGGTTTTCAAGACCGGTGCTTTCAACCGCTCAGCCACCCATCCATAGAACTCTGACTGACCTTTCATATCTGCCCGACGAAAAGATAATCGTCAATAGGTAAGTTAAACATACTTCGACGTTACATCCACCTGCGGTTCAGGAAGTTGACCCAAAAGGGGTACGACTTCCTCAACAGTGGATACGAAGAGAAGGAGCTTCTCATCCAGCGGCCGGGCAAAGCGGTGTACCACGACATTGTGAATGAGGTCTTTAAGAGGATCCCAGTATCCATTAATATTGGCAATAATGAGGGGCTTATCATGCATTTCCAGTTGACGCCAGGTCAAGATTTCAAAGAGTTCGTCGAGTGTGCCAAAACCACCTGGCAAGATAACGAACGCATCGGCATTTTCAGACATCCTGAGCTTGCGCGTATGCATGGAATCGACAATGTGAAGCTCACTCAAATGATTGTGCCCGCCTTCTATGTGTTCTAAATTCTGGGTGATAAACCCAATAGCCCGGCCACCATGATCCATAACGCCATCTGCGACGAGTCCCATAAGGCCTAATTGCCCCCCTCCATACACCAGCTGGATTCCCGCATGAGCCAGGGATTTACCAAGCTCAAACGCAGCTTGTTGATAGATAAGCTCCGTCTTGGAAGAGGATCCACAATAAACACAGACCGACTTAATTTCTTGCACAGCTTATCTCCTTGCGGGATGAGGGGTTATGAGTCTTCCCCAAGTTGACCATGACAATGCTTATATTTCAACCCTGACTCACAAGGGCACAAGGCATTTCTTTGGACACGCCCCCATGTCGAGGGATCTGCGGGATCAATGCCCCCATTCTCCTTTGAATGCCCGGTCTGCAACGGTTCAGGCGCCATTGTTGGCGTATCCCAAAGGGGTATGCCTCCCGGAACATTGAGACCTTCATCCGCCTGGATCCAGTTAGGCGTCTCTTCCTTAAAGCGGGAAAAATCAGTCTCTCCCAGGACATCCTCAAGCGCTTCCTCAGAAGGCATTCGCAAATCAAAATGGGACAAAAGGATGGTCACCTCTTCCCGCACACGAACCAATAACTCCCGGAACAGGTTGAAGGCTTCCCGCTTATACTCATTAAGGGGATTACTTTGGGCGTAAGCCCGCAAGTTAATCCCCTGACGCAAATGATCGAGCATCAACAGATTCTCTTTCCAGCATCGGTCCAGGGTTTGCAACAGCAATGTCCGCTCGGCTGACCGCATCAGGGAAGCGCCATATTTTTCCTCTTTCACAGCGGCGGTTTCTTCAACAGCTTTCATAATCCGCGCGTACAATTCAGGCTCTGCAATCCCTTCTTCAGCCCCCCATTGCTCAATGGGCAAGGTTAATGCGAATATACGGGTACATTCCGCACGCAATCCCTCCAGGTCCCATTGTTCCGCAAGGGCATTTTCAGGAATATGGATTTTCACTATATTATCGACAACATCACTGCGCATTTCTTGAATCAGCTCTTGAGCGTCTTCGTTCGTCATCAATTCCCGACGTTGTTCATAAATAATTTTCCGCTGGTCATTCATAACATCGTCATACTTCAACAAATGTTTACGAATATCAAAATTCCGGGCTTCCACTTTTTGCTGGGCGCGGGCTAAGGCTTTGCTAATCATGGAATGGGAAATCGCTTCTCCTTCCTGGACGCCCAACTTGCGCAACATGCCATCGAGGCGCTCTGATCCAAAGATACGCATCAAGTCATCTTCAAGGGAAATAAAGAACTTGGAAGCGCCTGGATCTCCTTGACGACCCGACCGCCCCCGCAACTGGTTGTCGATGCGACGGCTTTCATGGCGCTCCGTTCCAATGACATAGAGACCTCCCGCCTTTTTTGCGATCTGTTGCGCTTCGTCAATTTCCTGGCGAATTTTGGCAATCCGTTTTTCTCGTTCCTGGGGGTCTGTTACATTCCCTAATTCCCGTTCCGTACGTATTTCCAGGTTGCCGCCAAGTTTAATATCTGTTCCCCGGCCCGCCATATTGGTCGCAATGGTAACAGCTCCCGGATAGCCAGCTTCAGCGATAATCAGGGCTTCTTGCTCATGATAACGGGCGTTAAGGACTTGATGGGAAATCTTCTCTTTTGTCAAAAGCTCTGACAAAAAGTCAGACTTTTCGATGCTGGTGGTTCCAACCAAAACAGGCTGCCTGCGATCCTGGCATTCCCGAATTAATTTGACAACCGCCCCATATTTTTCTTGAGCGGTCAGGTAAACTTCATCATCATAATCAAGGCGCTGAATGGGAACATTGGTTGGAATCTCAACCGTTGCCAGCTTATAAATTTCATCAAATTCAGGCGCATCCGTCATCGCTGTTCCGGTCATTCCGGAAAGTTTCGGATATATCCGAAAGAAATTCTGGTAGGTAATAGATGCCAGGGTTTGGTTTTCCATCTCAATGGTAACGTTTTCCTTAGCCTCCAAAGCCTGATGTAACCCTTCGGAATACCGCCGGCCCTCCATCATACGTCCTGTAAATTCATCAATAATAACGACTTTGTCATCCTTAACAATGTAATCAACATCCCGGGTAAACAGCTTATGGGCACGCAATGCCTGGTTCACGTGATGGACGAGGCCAATGTTATGAATATCGTAAAGAGTTGCGCCGGATTGAAGGAGGCCATTCTGGCGAAGCAGCTCTTCAATATGTTCCACCCCGGCTTCCGTGAGCGTTACCGTGCGTTGCTTTTCATCTTTCTCATAATCTTCCACCCTCAAGGTGGGAAGCAGCCTGTTAATTTCCACATAGAGGTCGGATGAGTCTTCCGCAGATCCCGAAATAATTAAGGGAGTCCGGGCTTCGTCAATCAAAATGCTATCGACTTCGTCCACAATGGCAAAATTGAAAGGACGTTGAACCATTTCATTCAGGCGAAATTTCATATTATCGCGTAAGTAATCAAAGCCAAATTCGTGGTTTGTTCCATAAGTGACGTCCGCTGCATACGCATTCCGGCGTTCCTCATCCGTTAATCCATGGATAATGCAACCAACTTTTAGCCCTAAAAATTCATAAATCTGACCCATCCACCGGGAGTCACGTTCCGCTAGATAGTCGTTAATCGTCACGACATGGACGCCTTTTCCCGTTAAAGCATTGAGATAAACGGGTAAGGTCGCAACCAGGGTCTTTCCCTCACCGGTGCGCATTTCCGTAATCATTCCTTCATGCAGAACCATACCGCCTACCAGCTGAACATCAAAGGGCCGTTGGCCCAGTGTGCGTTTGGCGGCCTCCCGGACCGTGGCAAAGGCTTCGATGAGCAATCCATCCAAGCTTTCACCCTGCTCAAGTCGTTCCCGAAACCAATCCGTCCGGGTCCGTAACTGCGAGTCAGGAAGTTTTGAAATTTCTTCTTCTATCGCATTAATTTTTTCAGCGGTTTTATAATGTTTTTTAACAATACGATCGTTGGCGGAGCCAAACAATTTTCTAAAAGCCGTTCCGAACATATAAGCCTCAATTTAATTTTATGTTATCGTCATCACCCTTAAGCCTTACTTGCAGGGATGGTTTCAAATCCGTTTGGGATATTTATGCTCATTATAGAATGAACAATCACCCACCCCCACCAGGCATATACTCAACAAACCCGGGTATTTCCCTTAAAAAATTACTAAGGGCGCCCTCTTTAGCTCTCACATGACACCTTGCGTTCATTGTAATTCTATTTTATAAAAGACTCAATGGTTATACCCTGATCAGGCGCCATTGTGTTATTTAATTTTTAACTGGTCTGCTTTAAGGGCATTTACGTGTTACTGTTTGGTCTGCTGCCTGGGTAAGCTGGGCTATCTTGCAGTCTTTAAGGTGATTCGAATATGCTTCATAATCGAGACAGTTACCAATAGAATTTTTGAGTTGTTACATTAAATTTATAAGGAAATTGGTCATATGAAATCATTTATCTCTTCCCGTGCCGCTGCATTAGCCATCGCGTTACTGGCATCTGTCCCTATGGCAACAGGCGCTGCTCCTGGCGCTGACGCAACGGCTTCTTCCGCAACGGCCACGTCAGACAGCACCGTGGTCGCCATTATTACGATAGATGGAGCCATTGTTAAAAAAGTTACAGCGGGTGATGTCAAATCTAAATTGTCCGTATTGCCTCCCCAATTGGCAGGCGCACCCTATGACCAAATCTTCCCTCTTCTTCAAAAAAGCGTTGTAACAGAGCAAATTATCACATTCTACGCGGAAAAATCCGGTCTGAAAAGCAAACCTGAATATGAAAAAATGGTTGAGGAATGCAAAAAAGGCGTGTTGCAAAAATTGTTCCTGGACAAGGAAATTGAGACGCGCGCTACCGATGATGAGTTGAAAAAAGCTTATGAAGACGTTAAAAAAGCAGCGCCAAAGGAAGATGAATACAATATCAGCATGATCACGGTTACAGATAAGAAAAAGGCCGAAGGCGTCTTGAGGGATTTGAAAAAATCAGGTATGTCCAAGTTTGCTGAAGTTGCTAATACGGAATCAATGAACAAGATTCCAGATGGCAATTTGGGATATGTCCGCCTGGGGGAATTGCCAGAAGCTTTCCGGGATAAAGTTAAGAATGCGGCAAAGGCAACGCTCGTTCCGACTGTTGTGGAAATATCCATGCCAGATCCTTCAGAAGCCAGCAAGAAGGTAACGACCTATAACATTATCCTGGTTCAAGACAAGCGCCCGGCTACCTTCCCGGCATTTGAGGCTGTTAAGAATGAACTGAAAACTGCTGTTGGTTCTAAATTTGCAAAAGAAGCCATTAAAGAGTTAGAAGGAAAAGCAAAGGTTGAGCTTTTTGGATTAGACGGCAAGCCGATCGACCAAAAAGCAGACGCAGCGCAACCTGAAGTCAAAAAAGCTGATGACAAAAAAGAAGATGCTTCAAAGGCGGCGCCAAAAAATTAAGATGCCCGTATGGGAGTGATGGAAGCCCCCAGGCTCTGGGGGCTTTTTTTATTAGCTCACCTGGATCTATCGTTGAGAACAATACAGGAGGATAAACCTCGTATATTACATTACAAATTTTGATGCCTTGGCGGGCATTCGTTGTACGGGCAGATTCGAGTCAACAAGCGCTAAAAAACATCCACCCCTCTTATCCCTGGATTTCACAACTCATTTCCTCTTCCATCTGATTTTTCCATCCTCCTCCTAAAGCTTTAATCAGGCCAACGGCAGCGACCATGCGGCGACTTGCAAGGGTGACGGCGCTCCTTTTGGCTGTGTACATGTTAAAGAGCGCTGTGAGAACATCCGTTGCGGCTACAATGCCTGCCTTATACTCATTCAGAGCAAAGACAAACTCTTTTTCTGCCGTCACGACCGCCTTCTCTTGAGCTTTCATTTCCGCCTGGAGGATATTTAAAGTCGCCAGGTTGTCTTCAACATCCTGAAAAGCTGCCAAAACGGTTTGACGATAGGACGCTACCGTGGCTTGATAAGCGGCGTCGGCTGCGTCTATAGCCGCAGACCGTGAACCCCCGTCAAAAATAGTTTCCGTAACTTGCGCCCCTAAAGACCAGAACGGGGCGGGGTTTGAGAAGAGATGACCAAAACTTTTGCTTCCCGCCCCCCGTGAACCGGATAACGCTACTAAGGGGAAGAAGGCAGCCGTTGCCACGCCAATTTGCGCATTCGCTTGCGCCATCAACCGTTCAGCATTCGCAATATCAGGACGGCGTTCCAGCAAAACAGACGGAACCTCAAGGGGAATGGACGGTGGCATAAGGCAGCTTGACTGTCTGGGAATCGAAAAATTGGCCGGGGGGCGTCCCATCAAAACAGCAATGGAATGTTCAAATTGCGCACGGGCAACTCCATTATCAATCGCAAGTACGCGGATAGCTTGCAATTGAGCTTCAGCTTGCAAGATAGCCAGCCGTGATGCGGTTCCTGCCGCATATTGATTTTTTGTAATTTTCAGGAATTTCTCATAGGCCGTGGCGCTTTCATCCAGCATCCCTTGCGCCTCATCCAGCGCGCGCAATTGAAAATAAGCCTGAGCGAGCGTGGCCTGGGTTGACAATCGCGTCGCCGCCAGCTGGGCCGTACTCGCTTCAGCCGCGGCTTCATCCGCTTCCACCAAACGGCGCACGCTTCCCCATAAATCCGGCTCCCAGGTCGCTTGCAGGGTAGCAGAAGCTGAGTTGCTAATCATTTTTCCACCCGTTGAGCTTGACGTTCCGCCCGTCCCGCTGGTGGCGTTGCTTGACCAGGACCGTGACTTCGTATCCCCTCCTGTTCCGGAAAGTATGGGGAAGAAACCCGCTTTTGCTTCCCTTACTATTGCCAGGGCTTGGTTATATTGCGCTTCAGAAACGGCAATATTCTGATTGGAAGCCGTGGCTTCCGTTTCTAGCGCATTCAACGCCGCATCATTAAAAATCAACCACCAGGGGCCTTGATTCATTGTATCCTGGGGGGTAGCGACTTTCCATGCCCCTTTATTCTCTTTCAAAGAAGGAGTTTCTTTATAGGCCGCGGGAACCACAACTTCTGGCCGCGTATAATCCGGCCCGACGGCGCAACCATACAGAAGAAACGATGTGAAGAGGGATCTGGATAAAAAAGACGAACGCATGAGTTTCTCCTTAATGGTCCGCTACAGGAACAGGCTTACGTAACAAACGTCCGGACGCTCGCCATGTCCTTAAACGGGCGGTTACCCTTTCCAGGCTTAAATAAATAACGGGTGTGGTATATAAGGTGAGCGCCTGGCTAATGATCAACCCCCCGATGATAGAAATACCCAGAGGTTTCCGCAGCTCTGACCCGACGCCGCTTTCAAAAGCAAGGGGAAGGGCGCCAAAAAGGGCTGCCATCGTCGTCATCATAATGGGACGGAACCGCCATAAGCACGCCTGGTAGACCGCTGCAAGGGAAGACTTGTTCCGACGCCTTTGAATGTCCAGGGCAAAATCAACCATCATAATGGCATTCTTCTTAACAATGCCAATCAATAAAATAATACCGATCAAACTAATAATGCTCAACTCGCTTCCCGCCAGAATTAAAGCCAGCAAAGCCCCCACGCCGGCGGAAGGCAGTGTGGATAAAATCGTCAAGGGGTGAGCGGCGCTTTCGTAAAGGATACCCAAAACAATATAAACAACCAAAAGCGCCGTCAGGATTAAATAGGGCTGTGATGCCAGTGACTGCTGAAAAGCCAGCGCCGTACCTTGAAATTTTCCTTGAATGCTTGAGGTGGGAATGTTCATTTTGCCGATGATGTTACTGATGCCATCCACCACCGCTCCCAGGGAAAAACCTGGCAATAAATTAAAGGATAATGTGGCGGCAGGAAATTGTCCCTGATGATTGACCTGAAGGAGCGTCGATGAAAGCGTAAAATCGGCCAATACGGATAAAGGAACCATTTGCCCTGTTGATCCCGTCACATATATTTTTTTTAACGTATCAGGGTGTTGCCAGTATTTTGGCGCCACTTCCAGGATGACATGATATTGATTGAGGGCTGTATACATCGTAGCGACTTGTTTTTGACCAAACGCATCGTAAAGAATATTATCAACTTGTTGCGTTGAAATATGGAACCGGGCCATCGTATCCCGGTCATAGGTCAAACGTGTTTCTAACCCGTTATTGAGCTGGTCATTATTTAAATCAGCGATGCCGGGAAGCTTTGACAGCTCCTTTTGAATAAGAGGGGCCCATTTATTCAGGGTCTCCAGCTCATAAGAAGTCAGCGTATACTGAAATAACGCATTGGTTGAGCGTCCCCCGATAACGAGATCTTGTGATGCCTGCATATATAAAGTCGCGCCTGAAATAGCCGCCAGTTTTTCACGTAAACGGTTGATAACGTCAAAAACAGTTGCGTTTCTCTCGTCCCGTGGCTTTAAAGAAACATATAAAGATCCGGAACTGCCAATCGAGCTTGCGCCCCCTGCGAATCCGGAAACATGCGCAATCGCAGGATCTTGCTTGATGATATCAACAAACCGCTCCATTTTTTTTTGCAATTCGGTAAAAGACATATCCTGTTGCGCCTGAATCGAACAAACAAGGCGTCCCGTATCCTGTAAAGGAAAAAATCCTTTGGGAATGATCATAAAAAGGCAAATATTGACGACAACCGTGGCGGCTGTAAGCGTTAGCATCACACCTTGATGCCGCAAACCCCACCCCAACGTTTGGCGATAGCGCTTTTTCATCCAGTCTATACCTGAAAATGCATGCCTTTTTCTGTGATTTTGAAGGGACCCCAATAGCCTGGCTGACAGCATGGGCGTAACCGTAAGGGAAACAAACAGGGATACCAGAATAGCGATCGACAGCGTCAAAGCGAATTCCCGGAAAAGCCGCCCCACAATTCCCCCCATTAACAAAATGGGAAGAAAAACGGCAATAAGGGAAACGCTCATTGACAGAACGGTAAAGCCGACTTCTTTCGTCCCTTCCAGGGCGGCCTTAAACGGTTTCATGCCGGCTTCAATATGGCGCTCAATATTTTCCAGAACAACAACCGCATCATCCACAATAAAGCCGGTTGAGATCGTCAGGGCAATTAAAGAAAGATTGTCCAGGCTGAACCCGCATAAATACATCAAGCCAAACGTTCCCAGAATCGTCAGGAGAACGACAATGCTGGGGATAATCGCCGCTCTTGCGTTTCCTAAAAAAACATAAATCACGCCCACAACCAGTAAAATGGATAAAAGAAGCGTCAACTCGACATGCGCCACGGAAGACCGGATGGTTTCTGTTCTATCCATCACAATAGCTAACTCAAGGGCGGATGGAATGGCTGCTTTAATCTGGTTAAGGGACTTATACAAGCGGTCTACGGTTTCAATAATGTTGGAACCAGGCTGTTTAAAAATAATAAGGACAACAGCGGGTTTCCCGTCAGATATTCCCATGTTCCGAATATCTTCAACTGAATCAACAACGTCTGCGACATCCATCAAACGAACAGGCGCATTGTTTTTATAAGTCACAACAACAGGTTTATAGGAATTGGCATCAAACATCTGGTCATTACTCATAATGTCCAAAGAGTGAATGGCGCCCATCAACTGCCCTTTAGGCTGGTTAACATTGGCCGTTATGATGGCATGGCCTACATCTTCAAGGCTAATATTATAGTGGTTGAGTGCGTCCGGGTTCACCTCAGCCCGAACCGCAGGCAGGGACCCGCCTCCCACAATGACTTGCCCGACGCCATCCACTTGTGAAAGTTTTTGCTGGAGAATGGTCGATGCTATATCATACATTTTCCCCCGGTCATAAATGGTTGACCGAAGGGCAATCACCATAATGGGCGCATCGGCGGGATTAACAATCCTGTAAGTGGGCTGGCTGGGAAGGTCAGATGGCAAATGGCTTCGGGCCGCAATAATAGCGGCTTGAACGTCCCTGGCGGCGCCATTAATATCCCGGCTCAACTCAAACTGAATGACGATCCGCATGGTTCCCAGTTTGCTCGCGGATGTCATTTCCGTTACGCCCGCAATTTGTCCCAATTGACGTTCCAGAGGCGTTGCGACAGAGGTCGCCATAATTTCAGGGCTGGCGCCGGGAAGACTGGCGGTGACCGTAATTGTTGGAAACTCAATTTGCGGTAAGGTTGAAACAGGAAGGAACCCGAAGGCAATCATCCCAAAAATACCCATTCCTACAGCCAGGAGGGTGGTGCCAACCGGACGGTTGATAAAGATTGCGGGAAAATTCATCTCGGGCTTTCTGGCAAAAGCCCATTGCTAAAAAATTCCCTGCGGAAAAGAGCGAATTTTTTGGCAAGGCGGTCAAATGTTAAATAAATGACGGGCGTTGTATAAAGCGTCAATAACTGGCTCAACGCCAGGCCGCCGATGATAGAAATTCCCAACGGCTGCCTTAGTTCCGCTCCCATGCCATAGCTAAAAGCCAGGGGGACAGCCCCTAAAAGAGCGCACAGGGTTGTCATGAGAATGGGCCGTAGCCGTAAGAGGCAGGCCGAAAAAATAGCGTCATAGGGGGATTTTCCTTCTTGTCGCTCGGCATCCAGAGCAAAATCGATCATCATGATCGCGTTCTTTTTCACAATGCCGATCAAAAGGATAATCCCGATCAAGGACACAACGCCAAGATCCTGTCCTGCGCCCATCAGAGCAATAAGGGCGCCCATGCCAGCAGAGGGAAGCGTTGATAAAATGGTTATGGGATGGATATAACTTTCATATAAAATTCCCAAAACAATATACACAACCACAAGCGCCGCCATGACGAGCCAGAATTCGTTGCCCAGGGATCCTTGAAAGGTTTTTGCGGTTCCTTCAAAACCTGTCAAGATACTATCTGGCATGCCGATGTCCTGCTTGGCTTTATCAATGGCTTGAACAGCTTCTCCCAATGATATCCCGGGCGCTAGATTAAAGGAAATGATGGCAACGGGAAACTGGCCTTGACGGCTCACGGCAAGGGGGCCTGTTTTTTCGGAAATGTCACTCACCGCACTGAGGGGAATCGGTTGTTTGGAAGCCGACATCAGATAAATATTTTTTAATGCGTCTACCCGCGTTTGTAAATCCGGCAAAACTTCCAGGATAACGTAATACTGGTTAATTTGAGTAAACAGGGTGGATATCTGATGCTGGCCAAAGGCATTATAGAGGGCGTTATCGATATCCTGAACCGTGACGCCCAGCCGGGCTGCCGCCGTCCGGTCAATATTAATATAAACTTGAAGCCCCGAATTCTGCTGATCTGACGCCACATCCTGAAGAACAGGGATAGTTTTTAGTTTTTCGACAAAACGTTCTGTCCACTTGGAGAGTTCTTCCCCATTGGGCGTATTCAAGCTGTATTGATACTGGGTACGGCTTACGCGGTCCTCAATGGACAGGTCTTGTACAGGTTGCATGTACAATGTAATCCCTGAAATCCCTTTCAGTTTTTCCTGAAGGCGCTGAATAAGCTGCATCACTGTCTCTCTTCTTTGATCAACCGGCTTTAAACTGATCAGTAACCGCCCTGTGTTCAACGTGACATTCGTTCCATCAACGCCGATATAAGAGGAAACATTCTCGACAGAGGGATCTTGTAAAATAATATGGGTCAATGCTTGTTGCCGCTGCGCCATCGCCTGAAAAGAAATGGACTGGGAAGCTTCTGAAATTCCCTGGATCAACCCTGTATCCTGGATGGGGAAAAACCCTTTTGGAATGACATAAAACAACCCGCCTGTCATCATCAGCGTTCCTGCAGCGACAACCAGGGTTGCCTGCTGGTAATTCAAAACGATTTTGAGAGACCTTTCATACCTTTCAATCAGTTTTTTAATAAACCGTTGAGCATAATTTTGCTCTGATTCCGCCATATGATGGCTGGATAACCAGCGGGAACAGAGCATCGGGGTTAACGTTAGGGAAACGAAACCGGAAATGAGAATAGATACGGAAAGCGTAATGGCGAATTCGCGGAATAACCGTCCCATAATATCTTGCATCAAGAGAAGGGGAATCAAAACAGCGATGAGCGAAATGGTCAGGGACACAATGGTAAAACCAATTTGCTGGGCGCCTTTTAAAGCCGCCTGAAAAGGGGATAAACCTTTCTCAATATAACGCGAGATGTTCTCCAGCATCACAATCGCATCATCCACCACAAAGCCTGTCGCAACCGTCAAGGCCATCAAGGACAGGTTGTTCAAACTAAACCCCATCAAGTACATGAAACTGAATGTTCCAATTAAGGATAAGGGAACAGCGACGCTCGGGATAAGCGTCGCGGCAAAGTTCTTTAAAAATAAAAAGACGACAAAAACCACCAGGATAATAGAAATCATCAAATCCCTTAACGCATCATTCACGGAAGCCCGAACGGTAATGGTGCGGTCATTCAGAATGGATATGTCAATATCCCCCGGCAAACCCGCGCTCAAGGTCGGCAATAGTTTTTTGATGCGGTCCACCACCTCAATCACATTTGCCCCTGGCTGGCGTTGAATTGTCAAAATGATGGCCGGTTCTTCATTTTTCCATGCTGCCTGATATTTATTTTCAGGTCCGTCAATCACTTTAGCGACATCGCTTAAGCGAATCGGCGCCTCATTTTTATAAGCGATAATTAAATTCTGGTAGGCGCTGCTGGTGAGGATCTGATCGTTCGCATTGATAACGCAAGATTGAAAAGGGCCATCAAAGCTGCCTTTGGGTTGATTGCTGCTCGCCGTACTCACGGCTGTGCGGATGTCCTCCAGCGTCAACCCGTATTGAGCTAAAGCCATGGGGTTGCACTGCACGCGCACCGCTGGCCTTTGCGCCCCGCTGATGCTGACCAGCCCCACGCCAGATATTTGGGAGATTTTTTGAGAAAACCGCGTTTCCGCAGACTCTTGAATCTTGTACAGGGGAAGTTGCTTCGATGTTAAAGCAAGGGTCATAATAGGCGTATCAGCCGGATTGACCTTGTTATAAACGGGTGGATTCGGCAAGTTAGAGGGAAGATAGGTAGAGGCCGCATTTATGGCCGCCTGCACTTCTTGCTCGGCGACATCCAAAGTCGTTTCAAGGCTGAATTTTAACGTGATAATGGATGTCCCTGTTGAGCTGTTTGACGTCATTTGGCTCAATCCCGCCACAATGCCGAATTGCTTTTCCAGGGGAGCCGTAATCAGGGAAGCCATGACATCCGGACTGGCGCCCGGATAGAAAGTTGACACGCGAATCGTGGGATAATCAACTTCCGGTAGAGCGGATACGGGCAACAACCGGTAAGCCAGCCACCCCAGAAGTAAGATTGAAACCATGATGAGGGATGTCGCAATGGGCCGGCGGATGAAGGGTTCAGACAAGTTCATAAGGCAGACTGCCCTTTTGAACCCTGTCCTTCAGCTTGGGATAGAATAACAGAGGCGCCATCTGATAGTTTATCTGTTCCCTGGATGACAACAGATTGCCCTTCCGCCAGATCTCCCGACAGGGAAGAATCACCGCCCATGGAGACCTTAATGGTGACGGGTTTGATGGAAACCGATTTCGTTTCTTCATTCACCACATAAACAAACAGGCCTTCCCTGCCGGTTTGAACCGCAGCTGTTGGCGCGATGAGCGCATTATTAAGCGTATCCACTTTAAGTCGAACATTAACAAACTGGTTGGGAAACAGCCGGTAATCTTCATTAGCGAAAGAGGCTTTGAGCTTGATCGTACCGGTGGTGTTATCAATTTGGCTATCCAGCGCCAACAAGCGGCCTGTCGCCAGGAGATTTTCCTCTTTTCTGTCAAAGGCATCCACCACAAGGGAAATATTGTTTCTTACTTTTTCCTGCACTTGCCTCAAATCGTCTTCGGGGATGCTAAACACCACTGTTATGGGTGAAATGGCATTCACTGTCGCAATAGGCGTTGTATCCATCGTTTGAACAAAATTTCCCGGGTTTACTTGCCGTAAACCGATCATTCCTGAAATGTTGCTGATAATTTGACAATAGTGAAAGTTCACTTGGGCGCCATCTACCAAACCCTGATCTGAACTCACGGTTCCTTCATATTGCTTAACCAAATGAATTTGCGTATCAAGCGCCTGCCGGGAAATAGAATCTTGCGCGTATAACTTTTTATATCTCTTCAGGTCAAGCCGGGCATTACTAAGTAACGCCTGATCCCGAACCAGTTGCCCTTTATATTGCTTCAACAACGCTTCATAGGGGCGGGGGTCAATTTCAGCGAGTACCTGGCCTTTTGTGACAAGTTGGCCTTCTTGAAAGTGAACGCTGAGGAGCCGGCCATTAATTTGGGTACGAACGCTAACGCTATCAAACGGCGTAACGGTTCCAATGGTTTTTAAATAGAGCGGCACAGCGCCTTTACGAATTTTGGCCGTCATAACGGGCACAGGGGGCTTCGTATTTTGCTTGTCCCTGTTTCCGGATCGCCCGCACTGAGCCAAGGCAAATATAAGAAGAAAAATGACGCCCGCATTCAGACCGTACATCTTCTTCTCGCCAATTCTGGATTGAATGAATTGATAAAGGGAATGGGTTTGAATTTTATGGCGCATAGCGCTTACAAAAGCGTGAACTTCTTTACCAAGCTTCTTGAGCGGCCCTTGATTCTCAATCCATTTTTTCATCACTATCGTCCAACGCCCGTAAATGCCTTTTCCTCATCGTATCTAACTTTTTAATAAAAATTAAGACAATTTAATTTCTTTTGGTTACGGAACACGGGAAGGAACCTGTTATTGACCCTGTCCTGCCATCCCTTATGGAGTAGGGATAGGCCATCATCCATATTTTGAAAGGGCTTGAAAAAAGGGGGATAGGGAAGCTGCGCAATATGCTTATTAAGAAGCAGAACTTACAGCCACGCGGGAAATAGCAAGATCATCTGTTATACTGGGAAGCAGTCTTGTAGCCTGAATTATCCCATAAGGGAACTCACTAATCAGCGCTATCAATATTTTTTATATGCCTATGGTGAATGAAAAACAGGGAATGAAAAGACGGCTCAAGATCTAGGCGCTAAAAAACCTGTTTTTCATTTATAGGGAGTATAACCAAAGCTTGGCGCGGATTATAGGCTCCGCGTAGCCCTTAGAGATAAAGTCAACACTAGAAATAATGCTTATCCGAAAAGTACCTGTGAGGTAACAGGTTTTGCATGAACACAA
>CAYRJJ010000027.1:0-15867 GCA_964424515.1 uncultured Candidatus Finniella sp.
AGCGCAGAAAACCGCCATTTGCAGTCCAAAAGACGATCATTGATGACACGCCCTATGAAAGGGTTTAATTTTTAACGGGGCTTATGCAACAAGCCCAATGGGCGCCACTCAACTTTGCCGTTTAAAGAGAGGGCAAATTCCGGTCAAATCGCACGGCGATTCCAGTTTTGTTCGAGCAACGAATCCGTTTAAAACCAAATACCAATTCCAATTTAATTCAAACAGCAATTGGGGAAGAATTGGAACAAGATCCCCGCAGAAGCACAATGCTGTTTTGCAAAGCATGGCTATTTTTACCTTCTTTCCTGTAGTTATTCCGCCTTCTTTTTATTTCCCGCTTAACCGCGACTTTAGCCATTTTTTTGAACACGCGCCCGCCTATGCGGTCAACACCCTAGGGCATCAGGGCGTCACTTTTCATTTCAATTTGAGGCGGAGCAAATAACCCGTCGAGTCGTTGCAAAACCATCCGCAAGGATGGGTACCGGGCAAGAATTTCTGTTTCATTGTTCCGGTTACGGTCAAAAATCAAATCTGTAATGGATTTTGAAGCGGGTAAATGAAGAAGCGTAACAGGGGCATCCATAGCAAGACCCGCTTCTTTTTTGGCGATCCCGATAGCTGTTGTTAATCCACCGAGCACATCAACAAGACCATTTTCTTTTGCTTCAACACCTGACCATACCTGTCCTTTGGCGATTTGATGGACCTTTTCGGGCGTTAGGTCCCGCCCATGAGCTACTTTTTCCTGGAACATATCATAGATTTGATCCAGGTATTCATTAAGTTTCCGCCGCCCTTGTTCAGAATAATCCTGGCCAGAAGACCAGATTGCTGCATTATCTCCGTTATGAATTTCGCCCCAGTGAACCCCATAATGGTCCCAAAACCCCTGGGTTACGATTTTTCCGGCATACACGCCAATAGATCCCGTCAGGGTGCCTGGCTGCGCCACAATTTTGTGGGCATTACAGGCAATCCAGTACCCTCCTGAGGCCGCATAATTAGACATGGAAACAACCACCGGCTTTTTCAACTTTGCCTGTTCCATTTCCCGGCCAATCAGGTCAGAAGCAATAGCGTTCCCCCCTCCTGAATCAATGCGCAAAATGATCGCTTTAACGTCTTCATCTTCCCCGGCTTCCCGGATACTTTTGGCAATTTCAGGCGCATCCATCACGGCGTCATCCAGTAAAGGGTTTCGCATTGTTTTTCCTTTAGAAATAGCGCCTGCCGCATAGATAATGGCGATTTTCTCTCCCCGGGAAGAAGGTTTAAGAGTTCTGGTATAAGAATCGAAGGGATAATATGCGGGCTTTTTACCGACAAGCTTTTCAATAGCGTCTTTGACCTGGTCTTTATAGCCAATTTGGTCAATCATTCGTGCGTTGACAGCATTATGGGACGCATGCGGGCTTGTATCGAGAATTTTACGCACCTCCATGACTTCTAATTTTCGGTCTGCCGCAACATCCATAACAATTTGCGTGGCAAGGATATCGATAAGCCGTTGCATGTTCTCTTTGTAAGGAGGCGTAAAGTCAGATTCGGTCATGGATTCAGCGAACCCCTTATACTCTTCCCGGCGTCCCACTTGAGGCCGGATTTTAAAATCATCCAAAGCCCTTTTAACAAACGGAACTTCTACCATCATGCCGGTAAAGTTTAAAGCGCCCAACGGCGTCATCCAGATTTTTGTTGTTGCGGCAGCAAGATAATAATTCAGTGTTCCATTAGAAAGTTCCCCAAACGTATCGGTATAGGTATAAATAAATTTCCCTTCAGCTTTAAAGGTTTTAAAGGCTTCCCGGATTTCTTGAACTGTCGCTATCTTCAAGGCATTCCCCTCCAGGGTCAGCAAGATCCCTTTAACATTCTTATCTCCAGCTGCATGGTTGATGCTTTCAACGATTGTGCGAACGGATAAGGGGCTTCCTTCCACAAGCGCCATGAATCCTCCCCCGCTATGGGGTTGCTCGGACAATGACTGGTTCCCCAGGGTCAGGTTTAAGACATAAGAATCCTCTAAAGATACTAAAGGCAAGGAAGGAGATGCCAGGCGGTACAAGGACCAAAAGAAAATGAGGAAAATAAGAAGGGTAGTCGCTCCAATGATTGCTAAAATACGGACAATAAAACGTCGCATCGACTTCTCCTGATCCTAAAGGCTCGCTTGTTGATCATATATATCATTAAAAGCCTTATAAACTTGTTAATTATTTTATTCAAAAGGAGCCTCATCCGGCTTTTTCCTCAAAATTCTTGATCATTGCGTATGAAGCAATTTAGGGATCTGGAAATAATAAACTTTACATTCATTCAGGAAATTTTGAGACAGGGGCAAGTGATTTTGAGAACCGGAACGCAAAGCGCAGTTTACCTTTTGCGCGTACCGGAAGCGCAAAAATCACGCCGCAGATGGCTCAAAAATCGAAGAAGAAAGGGTAATATTCATTTTTCTAGATCCTTACACCGTAGCAATATCAGGCGCGTCTACGGCCTTCATTCCAACAACGTGATACCCGCTATCAACATAGTGAATTTCACCCGTGACCCCACTGGAGAGGTTACTTAACAAATAAACGCCCGCGCCGCCCACGTCTTCAAGGGTGGTATTGCGTTTCAAAGGGGAATTATACTGGTTCCATTGCAAGATATAGCGAAAATCCCCAATTGCTGAGGCTGCCAAAGTTTTGACAGGCCCGGCGGAGATAGCGTTCACGCGAATGTTCTGGCCTCCTAAATCCACAGCAAGGTATCGAACGCTCGCCTCTAGCGCAGCTTTTGCAACGCCCATGACATTGTAATGCGGCATGACACGTTGAGCGCCATGATAAGTCAATGTGATGAGGGCGCCTCCCTCTGGCATAAGCCTTGAGGCTTCCCGGCAGGTTTCCGTAAAAGAATAGCAAGAAATATCGAGAGAATTCAGGAAATTTCGGCGGGATGTTTCCGCATACTTGCCTTTCAGTTCTTCTTTATCCGCATAGGCAATGGCATGCACGACGAAATCAATTGCGCCCCATTTATCTTTAATCGCTGAAAAAGTACGGGTAATATCACCCTCTTTACTCACATCGCAAGGAATCACGAAATCAAAACCAAGTGATTGGGCTAAAGGACGGACCCGCTTTTCCAGCGCCTCGGATTGAAACGTAAAAGCAATTTCCGCTCCGGCTGCCGCCAAGCTCTTTGTAATGCCCCACGCCAGGGAATGATCATTTGCAACGCCCATGATTAAGCCCCGTTTTCCAGCCATTAATCCTGTCTTTGATCCAGCTTCTGTCATTTTCTTTTCCTATTTTATTAAAGTGATCTTGTTTATGGGTTTATGAGCAGACTTCTTCCGAAATCGAGAATTTTAATTCAGGGTTTGCCAGTGAGCAAAAGACGACGGTTTCCAAAGAAGTCTGTTGCTTACTTATGGCGCAAAAGGGGACTGTTGTTCAAGACAATCTTCGCCATAAAAGGGGAAAGGCGTTTATAGCATAATAGGGAGGGATAGTATCCGGCCTCATCTTCCTTCTTTTAGAGTTGACCCTGACGAAAAAAAACCTACTTTGTAGTTTATAATTAATGTTGAACATGAAGGAGCAAGAAGAGATGACTTTAAAAAACCTATTTATTCTTGGATTATTCGGGATGATCGCAACAGGTGAAGCTCAGGCCGGGCCTTACCAGGCGCCTATCCGAACAGACGTCAATAAAAATATTCAGCTTGTATCTACGTATCAGTACTACCCCCACTATACTTATCCTTCCTATA
Organism: uncultured Candidatus Finniella sp.; assembly: GCA_964424515.1. Lineage (GTDB taxonomy): Bacteria > Pseudomonadota > Alphaproteobacteria > Paracaedibacterales > VGCI01 > VGCI01. Next base: position 3,767 of record CAYRJJ010000027.1, read on the forward strand.
ATTATTATTACGGGCATCCTCATCATTGGTACCACAAAAAATATAGTGATTTAGCCAACCAGTGTCGTTACCATCGTTTTAGTTTTAAGAGCTCTAAATGTAAGCGGTTTTGCGGATTAAATCCCCATATTTGTTTACCTTAACAGGCTTGTAGATTAGCCATAAACAAGATGGGTTGTCTGGTTTTAGGAAGGCCATAACCTTATAGGCTCATGCTGGAAGAAGGCGCCGGATTCATCAGTGCATGTCTTTGGGACAAAAAAAAGAGCAATGCGAAACCGGCAGCTTCATTCAGTATGGGGATAGAGGGGAAAAATTACGCTCAAATCCTCTCTATGAAAAATTGCCCGATTATTTCCTGATAAACTGTTTTAAGACGATGAACTTCCTCAATAGAAATATGTTCATCAATCTGGTGGGCCGTGGCATTAACAAGGCCGAATTCAATGACAGGACATATATCTTTCAGGAAACGCGCATCTGAAGCGCCCCCACTCGTACTCAGAATGGGCGTTAGACCTGTAGCCTTCAAGACAGCTTGAGAAACGAGGCGTTGTAGCGCTTTATCTTCACACAAGAAAGCGCCTCCACTTCCCTGAACCTGCAAGGTATAGGCAAATCCTTCTTTATTGAGTCCCGTTTGGACGGCCTGGTCTTCAAGATAGAGGGTCAGGGATTCAAACGTATGGAGTGGATTAAACCGTATGTTGAATTTGGCTATTGCCTTTAGGGGAATCACATTTGTAACAGGGTTCGCTACGTCGATAGAAGTTATTTCAAGGTGAGAGGGATCAAAATTGGCTGTTCCCCTATCCAGAGGGCAAGAAAGAAGATCTTGCAAATAATTGAGGAGGGGCAAAATAGGATTTTTCGCCAAATGAGGATAAGCCACATGGCCGGCTTGCCCTTGTACAATTAACGTTGCATTCAAGCTGCCCCGCCGCCCCACCTTTACCGTATCCCCCACTTTTTTTTCATTTGTAGGCTCCCCCACGAGACAAATATCAATGCGCTCTCCCCGCGCTTTGAACTGTTCAACAACATGCCGGATGCCATCAACGGCTGGGCCTTCTTCATCGCTGGTTAAAAGGATGCTTAATGAACCTTCATTGAGCCGGGTCTGTTGTAAATATCCGTCGATAGCTGCCAGATAAGCGCCTATAGCGCCTTTCATGTCAACGGCGCCCCGTCCATAAAGTTTCCCATCTCGGATTTCTCCTGCAAAAGGATTAACCAGCCAACGGGTGATATCGCCGGCTGGAACAACATCCGTATGGCCGACAAAACAAAGATGGGGAAAAGATGTTCCACGACGGGCATAAAGATTGCTCACGTCCCCCGAATCCAGGCGCTCAACCGAAAAACCCCGGGCAATCAGAAAATCAGTCACAATAGCCAGAGTCCCCGCCTCAGCAGGCGTAACACTGGGACAGCGCAGCAATTGCCGGGTTAAAAAGATGGGATCTGCCGCCATTATTCTTCAACCTCTAACGGGTTTTGCGTAAAATGCCCCAGGGCGTGTCATCAATTGAAGGATTTTGTGGCGAAAATGGCGGGTTTTGAGAACCGTATTGCAGAATACATTAAGGCGTATTTGAGAAACGGCAGCGCAGAAACCCCCCATCTGCAGACCAAAAGCCGATAATTGATGACGTACCCTAATGAACCACATCTGAGACTGTAAGCGTTGGCGCCTCCGGCGAAGAAGCGGGTAATTGCTCAGGTGGAGAAACAGGTAACATCCCCTGCTCATCATCTCGCCATTCAATGGGAGATAAGGCTTTAATAAGGGCGATTTTCAAAACCTGTTCCACAGAGGAAACAGGGATAATTTTAATCCCCTTCTTAACGTTGTCTGGAATATCAGCAAGATCTTTTTCATTATCGAGCGGAATAATCGCTGTTTTAATGCCGCCCCGATGAGCCGCCAGCAGTTTTTCCTTCAATCCACCAATTGGCAACACCCGACCACGTAAAGTTATTTCCCCCGTCATCGCCACATCTTTGTGGACGGCAATTCCTGTAAGGGCGGATACAATGGACGTACACATTGCCACACCCGCAGAAGGGCCATCTTTGGGGGTTGCTCCTTCGGGTACATGGATATGAATATCCCGTTTTTCAAAAAGAGATGGCTTAATCCCAAACCGGGGCGCCTGGGAGCGGATATAACTCACAGCTGCCTGGATCGATTCCTGCATGACGTCCCCCAATTTACCGGTAATCATGGTTTTACCCTTCCCCGGTAAAATGACGGCTTCAATAGACAACAAGTCACCACCAACTTCTGTCCATGCTAAACCTGTCGTCACGCCAACGACATCAGCAATTTCCGCTAATCCATAATGATATCGAGGGATACCAGCATATTTTTCAAGGTTCCGCGCAGAAATTTTAATTGTTTTCGTTTTTGGGTTGGTTAGAATTTCCTTGATTGATTTCCGGGATAAATTCGCAATTTCCCGCTCAAGGTTCCGCACGCCCGCTTCCCGCGTATAAAGACGAATTAACTGGCGCAAGGCATCAGTGGTAATTGTTAATTCCCCTTCCCTTAACCCATGCATTTCTATTGTTTTAGGGATAAGGTAGTGGATTGCAATTTCAACCTTCTCATCTTCTGTATAGCCTGGTAAGCGAATGATCTCCATCCGGTCCAATAACGGTTGAGGCATGCGCAGCGTATTCGCCGTTGTCACAAACATCACATCCGACAAATCGTAGTCAACTTCAAGGTAATGATCATTAAAGGTCGCATTTTGTTCCGGATCCAGGACTTCAAGCAAAGCTGAGGCAGGATCACCCCGCCAATCTGTTCCCATTTTATCAATTTCATCCAGCAAAAAGAGAGGATTCGATGTCTTTGCTTTTTTCATCCCTTGAATAACTTTACCAGGCATGGAGCCGATATAGGTGCGACGATGCCCCCGAATCTCCGCTTCATCCCGAACGCCCCCCAATGACATACGCACAAAACTGCGCCCTGTTGCTGAAGCGATGGACTTGCCCAAAGATGTCTTACCTACTCCGGGTGGCCCAACCAGACATAAAATCTGTCCTTTCACTTTACCAACACGGCTTTGAACAGCGAGATACTCCATAATCCGTTCTTTAACCTTATCCAGGCCATAATGGTCATGATCCAGGATTTCCTTTGCGATCTTAATATCCCGTTTAATCCGGCTACGATGTTGCCAGGGAATAGAAAGCATCCAGTCCAGGTAATTGCGAATGACGGTTGCCTCTGCAGACATTTGGTTCATACTGCGTAATTTACGCAGTTCGGTCATAGACTTTTCACGGGCTTCTTTGCTGAGCTTTGTTTTCTTAATTCTGGTTTCAAACTCGGAAACCTCGTCTTTCCCCTCTTCTCCTTCACCCAGTTCCTTTTGGATAGCCTTCAATTGCTCATTCAAATAGTAATCCCGCTGCGTTTTCTCCATTTGGCGTTTAACGCGGGTGCGTATGCGTCGTTCAACTTGTAAAACGCCAATTTCACCTTCGATATGATTGAGAATCTTTTCTAACCGTTGTTTGATATCACCTGTCTCTAATAAAATTTGCTTTTCAGGGATTTTTAAGCTGAGATAGGACGAGATGGTATCTGCCAGTTTTGCCGGATCATCAATTTGATTAACCGTCACCAAAACATCCGGGGGAATTTTGCGGTTAAGTTTAATATACTGTTCAAACTGGACAATAATTGTGCGAACTAACGCCTCAACTTCAGCCTCATCAATACGGTCTTCCACAATGAGGTCAACAAGGGCATGAAAGTGTTCGGCATCGTCTTGAATTTTTATCAGCCGGACACGCTGTCCCCCCTCTACCAGAACTTTTACCGTTCCATCAGGGAGCTTCAATAATTGTAAAACCGTTCCAAGCGTCCCAACAGTATATAAATCTGCCGACGTTGGGTCATCATGATTTGCATTTTTCTGAGTGACAAGGATGATCTGCTTTTCTTCCCCGAGCATGACCTGTTCTAAAGCACGAACGGATTTTTCCCGTCCCACGAACAAAGGGACAATCATATGGGGAAAAACAACAATATCACGAAGAGGAAGAACAGGATATTGCACCCCTTTTGTCAAACCAAACATCATATACAATCACCCAAATCGTTAATGAGGACAGACATTGCCAAGACAATATTGAGGTATACCCTTAGCACGGCCATTATCTAAAACCTGAATTAATGTCCGTACCCGTCCCTAGTTTACTCTTTTCTGATCTTTTGCGCAAAATAAGTTGCAGCGCATCAATACGCCCATCCACTGACCTCAGCCGCGAGCTGGCCGGCGGCTCCTGAGATAAAGTAACTTACCTCTTGCCGTTCTTTTGACTTCGCTCGCAAGCTTTTGAAAAGCTTGCGAGCTACAATCAGGACAAACGGAACCCAGGTTGTAACCTTTGTCTCCGTTCGCCTTGAGCGTAGCAATCAGCTTGAAAAACTGGTTGTAAAGTCCACGGGCAAAATACGTTTATTCTCCTTCAACCTCGACGCTTACGTGCGCGGACGAACGGAGCAGGGCATTATGCTCTCGTATAGTTTATTTTAATCCATACGAGGTAAATTTACTTCCCCTTAGAAGCATCACTCAGCCGCTTCCCATATGTTTTCAGGGGCTGTGCGCGACCTTCAACAACTTCTCTGTTGATGATAACTTCCTCAACGTTTTCAAAAGAAGGCATCTCAAACATAATATCGAGTAAAATATTTTCCATAATAGAGCGCAATCCGCGTGCGCCTGTCTTACGGGCAATCGCCCGCAGCGCAATGGCATGTAACGCATCATCTGTTAAGTTCAGCTCAACGTTCTCCATTTCAAACAACCGTTTGTATTGCTTGACGAGGGCATTCTTTGGTCTTATCAAAATTTCGACAAGGGATTGTTCATCTAAATCGGTCAGGGTCGCCAGAACAGGTAACCGTCCAATAAACTCTGGAATCAAACCAAATTTTAGCAAATCTTCAGGTTCAACGCCCCGTAACAAATCTCCGGTCGTTCTTTCTGCAGGCGCCCGGACATCTGCGCCGAACCCGATAGCAGCCCCTTTTCCGCGAGCAGCTATGATTTTCTCTAAGCCGGAAAATGCTCCCCCGCAAATAAAGAGGATATTCGTTGTATCAACCTGCAAGAATTCCTGTTGGGGATGTTTACGCCCCCCTTGAGGAGGAACAGAGGCAACTGTTCCTTCCATAATTTTTAATAAGGCTTGCTGAACCCCTTCACCGGAAACATCCCGCGTAATAGAGGGGTTATCTGACTTTCGAGAAATTTTATCAACTTCATCAATATAAACAATACCGCGTTGGGCGCGTTCAACATTATAATCTGCAGCTTGCAAAAGTTTTAAAATAATATTTTCAACATCCTCACCAACATACCCGGCTTCGGTAAGGGTTGTTGCATCCGCCATCGTAAAAGGGACATCAATAATGCGCGCCAGCGTTTGCGCAAGTAATGTCTTCCCGCTTCCCGTGGGACCAATCAATAAAATATTGGATTTGGCAATTTCAATATCACCACTCTTGGGACCATGGGTTAAGCGCTTATAGTGATTATGCACAGCAACGGAAAGAACACGTTTTGCAAAGAATTGACCAATAACATAATCATCCAGGACAGAGCATATCTCAGCCGGGGAAGGGACGCCATCGCCTGATTTAACCATAGAGGAGCGGCTTTCTTCCCGGATAATATCCGTACACAATTCAACGCATTCATCACAAATAAAAACCGTTGGCCCCGCAATAAGCTTGCGTACCTCATGCTGGCTTTTCCCGCAGAATGAACAGTATAAGGTGTTTTTGATATCACTGCCAACTGATTTGCTCATATAACTCCCCCTCCCATGATACGCAAAGGGCCCTTCTCATTTATGCTGTTTCAAAAAATAACACTCTGGCCACTTACAAATTCAGTATGGCTTGCCAATGATCAACAAAGAGTTAAATTTTTTGCTTTCTAAGCTTTTACATTTTTAACAACAAGGCTCTCTAATGCTTTTGGACGATTCGTGACCACTTCGTCAATCAATCCAAACTCTTTTGCCTCTTCAGGAGACATAAAGCGATCACGCTCTAAAGCATCTTCAATGACATTCAAAGCTTGTCCTGTTTTTTCAGCAAAAATTTCGTTGATTTGGTTGCGTAACTTCAAAATTTCCCGTGCCTGAATTTCGATGTCCGTAGCTTGGCCTTGCGCCCCGCCATGAGGTTGATGAACCATAATGCGGGAATTGGGCAACGCAAACCGCTTGCCCTTTGCTCCAACCGCCAGCAATAAAGCTCCCGCAGAGGCAGCTTGCCCCATGCATAAAGTGGCCACATCACACCGAATATAATTCATGGTATCCAGAATGGACAACCCAGCCGTTACAACCCCGCCAGGGGAGTTGATATATAAAGCGATGTCCTTATCCGGGTTCTCAGATTCCAAAAATAAAAGCTGTGCGCAAACAAGACTTGCAACGTCGTCATTTACTGGGCCAGACAGAAATACAATACGTTCTTTGAGCAGGCGGGAATAAATATCATAAGACCGTTCCCCTCTGCTGGTTTGCTCAACAACCATAGGAACTAAAGTACTAAATACTGATCCTTGAAATCCGCTCATGCCTCTTTTCCTTTCTCTTTTCCTTCCAGTGTTTTTGTCTTGCTTGTCTCTTGCTTGGCTCCTTTTGAAGCCGCCGCCGTGGAGATCTTTTGATCTTTTTGATCTTCTTGATCCTCGTCATCTTCTTCATCGTACGGAGTGGGAATGACGCCACGCGCCATCTTCTTTAAAGTTGGAAAGTCAACTTTATTTTCCGTACTATTGGACTGACTCAAGATAAAATCTACCACCTTATCTTCTAAAAGAGGAGCCACCAAATTCCGTAGCGCTTGATTATTATTCACATAATATTTAATAATATCATCTAAATGGGAAGGGTTGCGCATCGCTTCCTGGAAAACAGCCATTCGAACTTCTTCATCGCTCAACTTCAGGTTATTTGTATCCGCCAAATGGGAAATTAATAACCCTAACCGCACCCGACGCTGTGCGATTATTTTATAATCCGCTCTCAACTCCCCTTCCGATTTTGCCTCATCATCTTCATCCAACTCTCCATTGGCCCGAGCTTCGGTTAACTCATTTTGAAGTTGACCCCAAATGGCTTTAAATTCATTTTCCACCATTGTAGGAGGCAAATCAAAGTCATATTGAGAGTCCAACGCATCGAGCAAGTTACGCTTCATATACAAGTGAGCAACTTTTTTGGCCTCATTCCCTACTGAATGACGAACAGACTCCCGCAAATCATCAAGCGTCTCAACTGCAAATTCTTTTGCGAATGTATCATCCAGTTTAAAGGTGATGGGTTCTTCAATATTTTGCACCTCAACCTTGATCACAGCTTTCTTATCCGCAAGATCAGCAACTTTTTCTTCTTTTGGAAACTGAATTTCTTCCTCAAAATGATCCCCGGTTTTCTTGCCGTAAAGGCTTCTCACAACAGGGGAAAAGGGACTATCTTCTTTTTCAGGGCCCAGCAAAATCTGATATATTTCTGGCAGTTCAATACCCTTACCATCTTCCAAAGTTCCTGACCACTTCACAGAAACCAGGTCTCCCTTATGCGCAGCTCTTGCTTCCTTTGGCTTTTGATATCGAACATGCTCATCACACATCTTCTTTAATTGCCGTTCAACATCTTCATCGCTAATTGTCACATTTAACATATTTATAGAGATATCTTTAAAGCTTTTAACATCAATATCTGGTAACGCCTCAAAAGTGACTATACATTCAAAGTCCTTTCCCTTTTCAAAAGAAATCATATCTACAGTCGGATCAAGAGCGTTACGAAACTTATGATCCTTATAAATTTGAGCTAAAGCCTCACGCAATATCATGTTTCCTGTATCTTCCCAAGCTTCAGATCCATATCGTTGCGCAAGAATGGCGTCTGGCGTTTTGCCAGGCCGAAACCCTGGAATCCGGACTCTAGCGCCAATTTTTTTCAGCTGTAACTCAAATTTTTTCTGAAGCTCTGGCGCAGAAGCTGTAATTTTAAATTGATATTTCAGCTTTTCTGAAAGTACTTTCGCAATATGCATGTAGCGCTCCGACTCGTCTTTTAAACGGGTTTCAAAATTTTTATATGGTGCGGGCGGAGGGACTTGAACCCCCACGACTTGCGTCACCAGAACCTAAATCTGGCGTGTCTGCCAATTTCACCACGCCCGCAAAAAAAGACCATTGGGAAATAACCAAGTCTCTTTTGTGTACACGAACCAAGTAATATGTTCAATACTTTAGTATCCCTTGCCTCCAGAGGCAAGTTTTTCTTAAAGCTATCCCAGGAAAATAACAAGCCTCCCTTCCTTATATAGCCCCCATGGATGGAAAATAGGACTTTTTAATTTAAAATTAAGTGATATTTCCCATCATTTTTATTAAATAAAAATTAAATTTTATAATTTATGGGCAAAATTAAAACTTGAAAAAAATAAAATATGATAATATCTATATTATGCATAATAATCATACTTATATGACACATAAATAGGGGATTTTGATTATGGATAAACACAAGGTTCGGAATAAATGGACGGAAGAAAACATACATTACTTAAAAACAGCCTACTTGCGGGGATTACCATTAAAACAAATCGCTGTGCAATTAAACCGGTCCGTCAGCGCAATTAATAAAGTCCTGGACCGATATCATTTGCGAACACACAGTACGCTGCAACGCCTTCCCTCTTTACGATGCCCAACGGCTCACCACCTTCAACCAAGGCGTAAATTGGGCGTTCAAACCCGCAAAAAAAATAGTCAAACAACAAAATTTCCTTGTGAAGATACCCGGCAATGGGTTCTATTTGAGTGCGTCCTTTACTGGCTCAAATCTCAAAAAATCCCGGTTATGAAATCCGGCTCGGATGTTTACTATGAGGTTAACGGGTTTCCAAAAAACAAACAACAAATCTTGCTCATTGCTAACTTACTGCGGGAACGTCATCAGCTCCCCATATTTTTTGTTGAAGGGGTGACCAATGCATGAGCATTTCAACTGCAGCGGAGCCGCGGCCTACACCATAAAGTAACTTACCTCTTGCCGTTCTTTCGACTTCGCCCGCAAGCTTTTGAAAAGCTTGCGGGCTACGCGCGAGGACAAACGGGAATAGGGGACTCCCACTCCTGCTTTTCCTATTTTTTCAACATTTTTCAATGGGTTATAATTCCTCTCTCCGTTCACCCTGAGCGTAGCCATCCCCTTGAAAAGGGGATGGCGAAGTCGAAGGGACAAAACCATTCATATCTTCCGGCTTCGGCGCTTCACTCTGACGCGCAAGGCCGAATGGGATAAGAGGGTTACTCACCAGCGTCAAACCATTAAAAGCCCATGGGGAGCTAAATAGAAAGTAACCTCTTTCTTGAGTATCTCGAGGTTTTCCAGGCTAGACGCTTCACACCGGACAACGAGGGCAGGTTGCGTGTTCGAGGCGCGAAGAAGCCACCATCCATCAGAACGGGATACGCGGACCCCGTCAATCGTCGATATATTGGCATCTTCTGCCGTCAATTGATGGCAAATGCTATCAACCACCTGGAATTTGCGCTCATCGGAACACTCAATACGAATTTCGGGGGTATTGTAGAAATGCGGCAAGCCATCAATCATTTGGGCTAATGACTCTGTGGCGTTTTGAAGAATATTGATCAAACGGACAGCGCTATAAAGCGCATCATCATAACCATAATATTTGTCAGCAAAGAAGATATGGCCGCTCATCTCTCCGGCAAGAAGGGCGCCTGTCTCTGCGATTTTTGTCTTGATCAAGGAATGGCCGGTGCGGGCCATGAGGATGTTTCCGCCCAGGCGCGCAATTTCATCAAATAATGCCTGGGAGGATTTGACATCAGCAATAATTGTGGCTCCGGGGTTATGCTTGACGACATCGCGCGCAAGAAGCAGCAACACCTGATCACCCCAAATGATCCGGCCCCTGCCGTCCACAATGCCAATTCGGTCTCCATCTCCATCAAAGGCAATCCCGACGTCTGCCTTACTATCCTTCACAACCTCAATCAGCTGTTTCAAGTTTTCCGCAACCGTTGGATCGGGATGATGAGCCGGGAAAGCTCCATCGATTGTCTCATTGAGCAAAGTATGATCTGCTCGAATACCCTTGATAAGAAGTTTCAGGATATCACCCGTTGCGCCATTGCCGGCATCCCACACGACTTTCAAAGGTTGGTCAACATTTCCTTGAGGGGATTCATAATCTTGCAAAAGGCGATTCACATAACTTTGCGTTAAATCCAGGGTGTCAAGTTTCCCTCGACTTCCTGCGCTTATCGTTTCATTTATGTTCGCAACCTCTTGAATATCCGTTCCAAAAAAGGGACGGTTCTGGAGGGCCATCTTAAAGCCATTGTCAAAGGCTGGATTGTGGGAACCTGTAACCATAATAACGGCATCAACCCCAAGAGCCTTCAGGCCGTAATAGGCCATAGGGGTAGGGCCAATATTCAAATCTGTCACATCGATACCCGTGGCCAGCAATCCTTCGATGAGGGCCGCCGCCAGGGCGGGAGATGTTAACCGACCATCCCGGCCGACGCATATGGTATTTTTTCCAGTTTGACGCAGCATTAACCCGAACTTTCTCCCTAATGCCAGGGCATCGGCTTCAAACAGCGTTTTGCCCACCTCCCCTCGAATATCATATTCCCGTAAAATGAGAGGATTAAAGGAATGAGCGGTCATGAGGGCCTCTTTCGGGAAAAATTAGGCAACAGACGTTGCTTGTTGAGAGGCGAGTTGGGCGCCATAGATGGCGGGACGGCCAATAGACACATAGTCGAACCCGGCAGCAACCATTTCTTCAGGACGATAAATATTGCGCATATCAATGAGAAGGGGATATCTCAACAAACTCACCATTTTTTTAAAATCCAGCGCCCGGAATTCATTCCATTCCGTCAAAATCAACACCGCGTCCGCTCCCTTCATCGCTTCATAGGCGCTCTCTGACCACGCAATGTTACTCAAGTATTTTGCCGCTTCTTCACGGCCTACAGGATCATAAGCTTGAATTGTGATGCCCGCTTCCTGGAGCGCCGGAATAATGGTCAGGCTTTGAGCATCCCGCATATCATCCGTATTCGGCTTAAAAGTCAGTCCCAAAACAGCGACAGTTTTGTTTTCTCCCGGCGCCCCTTCAAGCGTTTGAATAACTTTGCGGGCTATTCCTTGTTTACGGTCCTCATTGGACTTGATCACAGACTCAACAATAGCAGTTGGAGCGCCTACGTCACGCGCCGTCCGCGCCAAAGCCAGGGTATCTTTTGGAAAGCAGGATCCCCCATATCCAGGCCCCACGTGAAGGAATTTACGGCCAATGCGGCCGTCCAGGCCAATGGCTTTTGCGACATCCTGGATATCGGCGTTAACTTGCTCACAAATGTCCGCCATTTCATTTATAAAGGCAATTTTCATGGCTAAAAAACCATTAGCGGCGTATTTGACAAGTTCCGCCGTTTCAATGCCTGTAAAAACCAGAGGGGTTTCTATTAAATAGAGAGGACGATACAGTTGTTGTAATACGGCGCGCGCACGGTCATGTCCTGCTGCGTTTGAGTCTGTACCGATGACCACGCGGTCAGGGCGCATAAAGTCGGTGATGGCGGAACCTTCGCGTAAAAATTCCGGGTTGGAAGCCACGTTAAACTCAGCCGTAGAGTTGGCTATCCGGATAGATTGGTGAATAATTTCAGACACCCTTCGGCACGTTCCAACCGGCACCGTGGATTTGGTAATCACAACCGTATAACCTTCCAAAGCCTCGGCAATCTCTTCAGCTGCTGCATACACGTAAGATAAATCCGCATGGCCGTCTCCCCGACGGCTGGGCGTTCCAACCGCGATGAACACAGCATCGGCTTTGGCAACAGCCTCTTTTAGGTCTGTCGTAAAGGAAAGGCGTCCAACCCGTTGCGTTTGCTGAACAAGGGATTCCAGCCCCGGTTCGTAAATGGGAATGGCCCCTTTGCGCAAACTCTCTATTTTATCCACGTCTTTATCAACGCAAGTAACGTTAT
>CAYRJJ010000028.1:0-15656 GCA_964424515.1 uncultured Candidatus Finniella sp.
TCGGCGATACGGACGGCTCCATGCCGCCCATCCTGCATGAGAGCTACATTCTCGGCAAAACCCACACCACCATTGCCGGCGCATGGGACACCGTGCAGATTCTTCATAGCTCAGGAGGCGTGTCGGAACTCAAGTTTAAAGCCTTCCAGCAGGGCGAGTCCTCTTTTCAGGGCGTCAAGGCCGATTTTATCCATCTGGATGAGGCGCCGAACTTCAAAGTATACCAGGAAGCCTTGATACGCACGACCGCCTTTGATTCGGAGAAAACCTTTCTGGCGGTCTCCATGTGGCCGGAACGGGGCAAGGATGAGTTGATTTCCCATTTTCTCGATCATGCCCCCGAGGGGGAGGCCAGAGAGGGGCGTTTCTACATCATGGCGTCCTGGGCGGATAACCCGCACCTGAAGGAAGAGGAGCGGGAGCGGTTGCGCAAGTCCGTGCCTTCCTGGCAACTGGAAGCGCGGGAGCATGGCGTCCCCGTGTTTGGTCAGGGCAAGGTCTTTACCATGAAGGAGGCCGACCTGTTCGTGGAGCCTTTCGAGATCCCGAAGCATTTTGCCCGCGTCTATGGCCTTGACCCGTCTTCCTCCTCCGGCGGAACCTGGGGCTGTGTCGTACTCGCCCATGACCGTGACAAGGATATCGTGTATGCCGTGGCGGACTACAAGCTGAGTAACGCCACGCCCACCGAGCATGCTTCCAACATTTCCCGCATGATTCCTGACTGGCGCATCGGCATGGTTGACCCTGCGGGCGCAGGGGAAAATATGCATAGCAAAGAAAAGACTTTTGATTTCCTGACGGAAAGGTCGGGGCTGCATCTTGTCAAAGCCAATAAAGCGAACCATGCGAAGGAAGCTATGATTGACGAAATCTATGAGCGGGTCAGAGGTGACCGCTTCAAGATTTTTTGGCTAGATAAAGGAAGAGGATGCCGCCATCTGGTGACGGAGTGGCGTCAGTATGCGCGGGATGAAAACGGTCTCATCCTCAAAAAAAACGACCATTGCATCGACGCTGTCCGCCGGCAATCTTAATTGACGGCGGACACCGGCTACCGCTTTTCTTGTACCACCGCAAAACGGCAAGTTATCCAGGGATACAAAAACCTGTTGAGTGGTTAGATGAGGAAAGGGTAAAACCTGCAAAAACATCCCCCGTGAAAGTGGAAAGGTAAAGAAAAGCAGGAGATTGCCATGATCAACCATTTACTATTGTTTCTATTCCCTCTTTTCCTTTTTGGTTGTTCTCCCTCCATGCTGGAAGGGGAAGTCGTTTCATCCAGGGATGCAGGGCAAGGTTTGATGGAATATTTTGTTAAGACAACCGATAAAAGCGTCCCTTATCTAAAGATTAGAACGAACAAGCCTGCCCTCTCTATCGGGTCGAAGGTCTTCCTTGATATTTCTTACTTTAAGCGGAAAGCCTGAAAAACAGGAAAGGCTGGCGTGATAAAGAAAAGAAATATAACTACAAATACAAAATACATTTTTTATCAAAAAAAAGAGACTGTTTATTTATTCTTTTTTTATTATAAAAATTTGATTTACTGGAAATAAATATATAAAAAAATAATGAAAAATGTGAAAACAAGTATTGACGTTTTTAATGAAATATTGGTATGATATTTATGTAAGAAGTGCAATGTCAGGGTGAATAAGACCCCGACATTGCGAGTGACCACAACAAACTAATATGGAGTTTATCATGACCACAGCTAAAACTAGTACACCTGTTCCTTTTTCCGCAAGTTCCAAATCGGTTAGAAGCGAATCATCCTCCCTTGAGCGTGAGTTCATCCTTGAAAGTGAGAGAGATGAGAGCGCCGGAAAGGCCAGCTCTATTGAGGGAATCGCCCTTATGGAGAAAGGATCCGAAACAATGGCTACAACTCAAGCGCAGAGGGGTTCATTTAAAGACTACAACAAGCTTTTTGACCTTCTTTGTCAGTTGGATGGCAGGGTAAAAAAAGGGAAGCTTTTTCCAACTCACCCTCAGCTTGAGGGCAGCAATTGGAGCTTTGTTGTTTTCTCTCCTGACATGGTTACTGCTCTTTACCCCTTTACACCTGCAATGGACCCAAACATCCAGGAAGCGTATGACAGGCAATTGAGCCTATTAGAAATATACACAGGAGACTATATGACCCCTCGGTATATTGCCCTAACCTCAAACGTTGATGTATATGAGTTGAAGAAAAAATGGTGCCGCGATTATTGTCAATTTCATGGCATTGGCTTTCTCATCAAGGACGTTTCTGAGGAAGAAACGCACGCCTCCCCAAAAGCTGAGGAGGGCGTATAATGCTTGCCTTGGAAAAACTTCCGATGATTTTCGAGACCTTGATTGGGAGGCCCTCAAAACCTTCAGAGGAGGAAATATGCCCGGTGCCACGCCATTCCCTGGCCAGGCGCCTTACGAAGTGGATATCATAAATCAGTGATGGAGAAATAGCGGGCGGCAAGATTAAAGGAGAAGGGGCACAGGCTTGCCGTCCTCACATATTTATGGAAAATACCCAAAAATCGGCCTGTTCCCCCCGAACTCACTCAGCCCACTAAGGAGATATATAGCAGACCCACCAGCGCCATAGCAGCTTTAAGGATGCAGGGCAAATGGTTGCCTTGAAAAAGCGGAAGCAGCGATAAGGGGTTGCCCTTACAATCACTGAGCGCAACACCATAGCCCGTCACACAGCCAATCCATGGAAAGAGTAAATACTTTCAGAGCTTACCAGGGAGTAAGCCTGGAAAATGGCAAAGACTGGTGTGATGAATCAACAAAATACAGTTTTTTATGAAAAAATAAAATCGTTTTCTGTTCATGATACATATTTGCAACACATTGATTATAAAATATAAAAATGCAAAAAATCTTAATTTAATTATTTACAATATTGCAAAAAAAGTACTACAATAAAATTGTAAACGCAGCATTTAAAGTAATCCCACTTTAATGCTGTTTATGATAACCAAACTTATAAGGAGTTTTGAAAATGGCAACAAGAGGAGTCTATAAATTTATCGACCAAGATTCAGCATATTATGTTTACAAGCATTGGGATAATTACCCAAGTGGCGCCGCGGTATTTATTCAAAATACCCTGAAACTTGCCTGGAAACTTCCGAGATTTGAAGCGGACGAGTTTTCCGCTTCTTTTATCGCAGCCAATAAAAAAGAAGGTGGTGGCGTAAGGCTCATGCATGAATTGGAAGAGGATGAGGCAAATATGATGGTATCCCTACATGAAATGTGGATCGCATACCTGTATGAAATAAGCTGTAAAGACAACAAATTACACATTAAGGCTATTGATATTCAAAAGGGAGCCTGCTGTTTTGACGGCGCTTTAGACGAATTTAGCGCACAATACCCAGATGCCAGGGAAAACAGCTAAAAAGTAGGTAAGCGCAGTATTAAGGTAATCCCACCTTAATACTGCTCATCACAACCGCAACTTATAAGGAGTTACGACTATGACTGACGCTATTGTTACACCAAATTTGCAAAATTGTTCAACGGTAAATTTCCCCGTTAAAATCAGGAACCGGAAGCTTTCCGCTATTGTAAAGAAAGTCCGGCAGGGTGATGCCAGCGAATATGACAAGGCTAGAGGCATCGACTATGCAGCGAAGGAAGGCCACCTGGGTGCCCTCAAGTACCTTGTTCACCACGGGGCAAGCTTGAGATGCTGGGAAGATAGAGCTTTAATTTGCGCTGCTGAAAATGGCCACCTGGATGTTGTTAAGCGCCTTGTGAACGAAGGGGCAAGCCACAAAGCAGGAAATGCCCTGGTTGCGGCTGCCCGTAAAGGCTATCTGAATATTATAGAGTTTCTGCTTGAGCGGAATGATTGCGCCCATTATGAGACCGAGGCATTTATCGAAGCTCTCATGAATGGTTACCTCACTATTGTAAAACACTTTGTTGACCGGCAGATCGTGGATGTCCCTGCCTATGAAGGCACGCTGGTAGCCGCTGCTTGCATTCAAGGGCATTGGGAAGTTGCGCAATATCTGGTCGAGGAAGGGGCAGATCTCCATAAGGAGCAGGAACTTGCCTTGCACTATGCGGCTGAAGGCGGACATTTTCATGCCGTAAAATTCCTCCTTGAACAAGGGGCGGATATCCATGCTCAAGATGAACAGGCTTTGTGCGAGGCCCTCAAATATGGTCATTTTTTGCTGGCTATCTACCTCCTTCAACAAGGGGCTAACCCCTATCATGAAAATGTGAGGGACATTTTAAATACCGTGCATCTTAAGCATCCAGAATTTCATTTTTTATGTCAATCATTTGGTTACTTAAAAAATGAGATAGCGGCGTAATTCATAATTTTAGAATATGAAGCGAGACTGATCGTTAAGGCAATGACCTCGAAATAGACATGCCGCCGTCCACTTCCGCCTCATATGTATAGTGGGTCTGGCAGGCAGGCAGGTAACGACCGCTGCCATATTGTGACCACACAGAGAATCATGGAAGGTAAGCTTTTGAACAAATCATAAAGACGGTCAAACCACAAGAAAAGGTAATAAAAAAAGTGATGAGAGCAGGCTAAAAAATTTTGAGGGCGGGTGCAAAATACATCTTGTCTCCCCCGCAATTAGAGAACGTGTAGAGTTTATTTTAAAGAGCAAGCCTGGAAAATGGCAAAGGCTGGTGTGATCAATTAACAAAATACAAATACAAAATACATTTTTTTTATCAAAAAAATAAATCCGCTTTCCTGTTTTTTTATAATTATAAAAATATTAATATTTCACAATAAAAATATAAAAAAATATGTGAAAATATAAAAATAAATATTGACGTTTTTAATGAAAAGATTCTATACTTGAAGAGTAAGCGCAATCTTAAAGTGTCTCACCACCTTAAGATTGCTAATCATCAACTTAACTAACACGGAGTAAGTCAATGACTAGAACTATTTTTATATCAAACCACCAGCATGATTCAATCACAAACGTTGTTCAAGACGGAACATTTGCCAGCCAGGCAAATCAATCTTTATCATCGTTGCCAGAGACCAGGACCCAGCCAGGAGAAGGGTTACATAAGCAATCCAGCTCTTTTGATAGCGACAAACAAGATATTTACACCCGTGTTACCCATAAAATTATTGCTGATCTGGAAAAGGGAAATCTGACATGGGTCAAGCCCTGGAAAGCAAAGGATTTTGGGGGTTGCGTCACTCTTCCGCTACGCTCTGAAGGGACGCCATACCAGGGGATTAATGTTTTGTCCCTTTGGGGAACCGCCGTAGATAAGGGATATACCCGCCCCGTCTGGATGACTTTTAAGAAAGCAAAAGAGCTTGGCGGCCAAGTTGAGAAAGGAGAAAAAGGCACGCTTGTCGTCTATGCCAATAGATTTGAGAAATCCGAATTTAACGAAAAAGGGGAAGAAACCACCTCTACCATTCCTTTTCTAAAGGGGTACACCGTGTTTAATGTAGAGCAAATTAGCGGCTTGCCCGAGAAGTTCTATGAAACCCCTTCCCGCCTGGAAGATACAAGGGCAAGGATGGAAGCTGTCGAGCAGTTTGTTGCCAATACAAAGGCTGTGATCAGGCATGGGGGTAACAAGGCTTTTTATACTCCTTCACACGACTTTATTCAAATGCCGCCCTCCCAGAGTTTCCGGGATATGGCAAGCTATTACGCTACTCTTGCTCATGAACTTACCCATTGGACAAATCATCCCTCACGCCTTGATCGGCAATTCGGCGAGAAACGTTTTGGAAATGACGCCCATGCCATGGAGGAACTCGTTGCCGAAATCGGGGCGGCCTTTTTGTGCGCTGTGTTGGGGATAACGCCGGAGACACGGGAAGATCACGCAGCCTATATCCAAAGCTGGATAACGGTTCTTAAAAAAGATACAAAGGCTATCTTTACGGCCGCTTCCCACGCCCAGCGTGCCGTAGATTATTTACGCGGGCTATCTTAAGTTTCTGGGATCTTCTTAAAATATCAAAAAAGAGTCTATCCCGAGTGAGGTAGGCTCTTTTTTCTCGTATATGAGATTTTGAAAAACAATGCCAAACATGTTATGTGTTCATTGTATTTAAATTTTCTGATAAATCAAAAAATGAACTCGCTTTATTCTTCATTTTTACATCATAAATATATTGATAAAACAAAATAAAAATACAAAAAAATAATGGAAAATATGAAAATAAGTATTGTCATTTTCTATGAAATTTTGTTATAATACTTATGTAAGAAGTGCAATGTCAGGGTGAATGAAACCCCGACATTGCGAGTGACCACAACAAACTATATGGGAGTTTATCATGACCACAGCTAAAATTAATACAACTGTTCCTTTTTCCACAAGTTCCAAATCTATTAAAAACAAATTCTTCCTTTTTGAGCGTGATCCTGTTCTTGAAAGGGCGCAAAATGAGCGAGGCGTGATGCTCAACCCTTTTGCAGGACCTGCCCTGATGAAGAAAGAGTGTGGGCCAAAAATTGAATTTTGTGTTCTGCCTGAAACGCCTGCAGTATTACTGGACAATTACAATGAGCTTTTTGATTTAATTTGCGATACGGAAAATCAGATGCGTGAGCCAGAAAACCAGATGCCTTTTGGAGCCTCGATTGAGTCCGGGGGCAGCGCCTGGAGCTTTATAATTCATTCGTCTTGCAGGGTGGAATCCTTCTACCACAACAGGAGAGAAAATTCTTCTGAGCTGGCAATAAATGCAGCCATTCAGGAAGCCTATGAAAAACATTTGAGCCTGGTGGAAATCCGCACAGACGATTGCGCTAACCCCCAATACATTGCCATAACCCGGACCGTCGATATATATGGCTTGAAGAAAAAATGGTGCCAAAGTTATTGCAAGTTTCATGAGCTTGCCCTTTCTGAAATAGCCGAAGCACAAACAGATGTTTCCCCAATAAGCTAAGGGCGTATCATATAAAACCGCAAAAATATTTGGCGCGCCATCTCTTTCCCGTGGCCTCAGCAAGACAAAACTCCTCCAGGGTGATAAATAAGATCCCCACTGAAACTCTGGAGGAAAAATTGTGCGCCAGACCTGCGTCCCTTAACGATGATCAGGATATCGACAAGCCTAAGACGTATTTAAGGGAACGAATGACAGCCCCTACGGAGGGGGTATCCTAAACCAATGTTGGAGAAATAACGGGCGGCAGGGCTAACGAAGAAAGGGCGCAGGCTTGCCGTTTGGAAATATTTTAATACCCGGGAATCAGCCTGCCCCCTCCCCAAAACTCCTGCAAAGCCCACTGAGGGGATATATAACGCAGACCCGTAGAAGCAGTGATAAGGGTTTGCCCTTAATCACTGAGCGCAACATCATACCCCGCCACACAGATAAGCCGTGGAAAAAGAAAATTCCCGTAGAGCTTACTTTAAGGAGCAAGCCTGAAAAATGGTAAAGGCTAGTGTGATCAATCAAAAAAATACAAATACAAAATATATTTTTTCATCAAAAAATGAGTCTGTTTCCTTATTCTTTTTTTCATTAATAAAAAATTGACTACTGACAGTACGAATATAAAAAATAATGGAAATTTTGAAAATAAATATTTACGTTTTTGGTAAAACTTTGTTATGATATTTATGTAAGAAGTGCAATGCCAGGGTGACCAGACCCCGACATTGCGAGTGACCACAACAAACTGAATAGGAGTTTACCATGACCACAGCTAAAACTAATACAATTCTTCCTTTTTCCGCAAGTTCCAAATTTGTTAGAAACCAATCATCCCCCCTTGCGTGTGAGCTTATCCTTGAAAGTGAGAAAAATGAGCGTGACGGGATAGTCAGCCTTATTGAGAGAACTGCCCTTATGAAGAAAGGAGCCGGACTAATTAAAGCAGTTATAATCTTAGATAAAGCAACAAACCAGCGCTTTCTTGATAACTGCTATCACAAGACCGCAGAAGATGCAGAAAAATATTTGAGAGAATATGAAAAAATTGGCGGAAGGTCACGCGAGGATTGGACAATAGTAAAATGCAATTACTATGGATGCGTAGATGAATTGAGCTACAAGAAAATAGAAGAGGTAAAATATAAAAAGGGAAAATATAAAGTTCCTTCTCTAGATGCGTGTGAAGTAAACTTTTGGAGGGTCGCGCTCGTAGACATGGAATCCCCCCTTTTTACCAGCCGTGACTTTTCTAATCGCCACGAAGCGGTAAGTTATTTTGAGGAAGCGGTTAATTATTTCAAAGAGCAGCAGATAAAATATAACATGCGGTTAATACAGGGCTGCCGGATTCTTTTAGACATAAATGGATAATTAATGACTAAAGATCCTGCAGGCGATACAGGCCCTAAACTAAGGAAATGAGAGATGAAAATATTAAATACATATGAGATAATTTTTACGACCACGGTTGATTCCTACAAGAAAGAATTGCAACCTTTCAATGAGCGTACCAAACAGGTTTTTGCAGAAAATGAGATACATGCTGTAGAGTACGGATATCAAAAATTGATGGGGAATTTTCCCAATAGTTCAAAAGAGATATGGGAAGTAAAGAACATAGTTAAAAGAGCGGATAATGTTCTTGCAAACCCGTAAATTGTCTATGCCCCTAGAACCTTAAGCTTATCAAAAAGAGGCTATCACTGAGTGGGATAGCCTCTTTTTCTCATGTCGTGAGGTTTTGGGAAATAATGTAAGCATACCATTTGAAGATGTTCAAACTCGATCCTTCGGGTTGATTGAGCATATATGACGAATTGAGCCAGGAAATTTAAAGTGTCCGCATAAAACATCCCATGTTTTTTCTGGACACAAGCCATCTCAGCGCCAAAAAAATTACCTTACATTTTTTGTGGCAACCCATTTCAAGAATTTAACAAGGCTTGCAAAAGTTTACCTTAGCTTGCTAACGCTTTTTTTCCTCTCTCGCGCCATAACAACTTTTGAGCTTCGTCGTGAGAGAGAGGCGCAGAGAGATCCAGGAAGGCCCCCATCAGCGTTGCGACAGCATCAAAATTTTGCTCATCCTTTTGGAGGTCATCCCCTAAATCCAGTTCCAGCGGTTCCAGCAATCCCGCTTTTGAAACAATGCCGCCGAGTTGTATTAACGTCCGTGTCCGGCTTTTACGAAGGCTCATTTTTGTTAATCCCTGTTTGTGTAACTGCCTTTCCTTTTGCTGCTCATACAAACGCTTGAGCTGTTCAAACGTTCGCCGCCTCCTCTTTTCTTTGGGTCCCTTTACTTCGGGAATATTGATTTTTTGCCCGGAACAGAAACTTTTGTCCGGCGACTCGCCATGCCTCCCTTTTGGCCGGGGACTCGGCAACAATGTCGTTGGCGTTTAAAATGATGCCCGTCAATACGCGCATATCAAATCCCTTCCGGGTGGTGTCGGCGACGAGCCTGGCAATCGATCCAATGTATCTTTCTTCAATCTGGCGTTGCTGCGCGGTGAGGCTTTCAATCCGGTTTTTGAGCTTTTCCAGGGACGCATCCATAATTTTTCTCCTTAACGCAAGGCCCGCCAAACAGGTCGAGGGGCGCATCACTATTTCTTTCTCCGTAACGCAAGGCCCGCAGGCAGGGGATATTATGGCATCCCCTACGACCCTGCCTTTTGCGTTTTTTAGCATCTGGACTATATCATAAAATTTTAGCTAAATCTACCGTTCCTTTCGCGTTGGTGAAAGGCGCGCTTATACGTTGCTTTGCAACGGCGCTTCGTCGCAAGCGACGGCGGTCAGCAAACCCAACCGGTTAGCCACTCATGCAGCGCTGCATGCCTTGCGTGTCTTTCTTGTAAAATTGATTAAAATTTGTTACAATCACCTCGCTAAAATGATGTTCCTGCAACAAGTTGCTCACAACGAGTTGCCCGTGACGAAACGGTGGCTGCCATGGCAAACTACCATCTTACCGCCCAGATGATTTCAAGGCAGGAAGGGAAAAGTTGCGTCGCAGCGCTGGCCTATCGAAGCGCAACCGAGTTGCTGGATCAGCGTACAGGCATAATCTGGGGCTATACGAAAAGGGCTAACGTTAAACATGTCGAAATTCTTCTGCCCGACAACGCCCCTGCATGGATTACCGGGATTGCCCGGGTATGCCACACACATCGACAACCCGCTATACAAGAATACTCCGATATCATCGAAGCCGCAGAAAAGCGAAAAGATTCCCAGGTCTATCGAGAGGTGGAATTTTCCTTACCCAATGAACTGACCAAAGACCAAAATATTAAGTGGGCGAATGCGTTTGTAAAAGATGTTTTTAGCGCACGCGGCATGGTCGCCGTCGTTAATTTTCATTTTGACATTGATCTTAAAACGGGGATCGAAAAGCCTCATTGCCATGCGCTTTTGTCAACCCGCCACCTGACGGAAGACGGCTTTGGCCTGAAGAACAGGGACTGGAACCGCAAGGAACTGATCGACGAAGCGCGCGATCAATGCGCCCAATACCAGAATGCCGCCTTGAAAGAACACGGGCATGACGTGCGCGTCACGCACCTCTCCTATGCTGAACGGGACGTAGACATCGATCCCCAACCCAAACTTGGGGGGAATGTTCGGGCGATAACCCGGAAAGGCATGGAGACGGACAAACAGAAAATTTTTGATCTGGTACGCCTCAAGAACCAGTTCAGGATTGTGAAGGATCCCGAAATTGTTTTTGAGATTGTCACATCCAAACATGCCACTTTTACCCGCAAGGACATTGCCAGGATCCTCAACCGCTACATCGACAATGCAGGGCAGTTTCAGATTCTTCTTGACCGGCTAATGGGATCGAAAGAGTTGGTTTCCCTACAGCCAAAGATGGAAGAGGAAACAGGGAAAGGAATTCTGAAAGAGCTAGAAAAAGAACAAGGAAAGGAGCAAAGACAAGAGACGGAAAAAGGGCAGGAACCTGTTTACACCACCCGGAAGATGGTACGGGCTGAACTGGAACTGATCAGGACAGCCGAAATGCTTGCGGCGCGTAAAACCCATCCCGTTCGTGCGCGCATAACGAACAGGGTGGTCGCGAAATACCATAAAAAGTTCAAGGAACATGGAGGCTTGAGCGCCGACCAGGAACGCGCCACCCGGCACATGCTGTCGGGAGAGCAAATCTCTTGCGTGGTCGGGTTTGCGGGGGCAGGCAAGACCACATGTCTTGAAGCCGTCAATGAAGCCTGGGAAGAGGCGGGATATTCCGTGCTGGGGTTAGCGCCCACGGGGAAAGCGGAACGGAGCATCGCCGCCTGTGGCATCCGCTCGATGACGGTGCACAGGTTTTTGAGATCCCGGGAGCAAGGGCGGGAAAAAATTTCAGGAAAGACGATCGTCGTCCTGGACGAAGCGGGGATGCTGGACAGCCGGAAATTTTCCGAGCTTCAGGCCATTGTCGCAAAAGCGGGAGCCAAGATCGTACCTATGGGAGACGGCAACCAGCTCCAGGCTGTTGAGGCAGGCGCGCCCTTTCGCCTCATCACCGACAGGGTCGCTCCCGCCGTCCTGGAAACCATCGTGCGCCAGCGGATCGACTGGCAACGGGAAGCCAGCCGCTTCTTCGGGGTTTTGCAGCCCCGCAAAGCTTTAAAGCTTTATGAGGAAAACGGATGTTTCCAGGGCATCACGGAGAAGAAACCGGACCTTACCAATGAAAGCAAAACCATTGATAACTACTGCCTGGCCCGCCAGATATCCGGCCATATCTGGAAGGAAATGCTGGAAGACACGCGTGTCAAAGATACTCGTATCAAAGACACTCGCGCCAGAGACACTCGTGTCGAAGGCGCTCGCATCGGAGATAGAGATACCAGAAACGAAAAGGAGGGAACGGACACCAACACGTCTGCCAGGATCAACCAGGAGTCGAGCCTCGACAGGGGGTCGAGCCTCGACAGGGAATCGACCGTCGATAGGGGGTCAACCTTTGACAGGGGGTCGAGCTTCGACTTTGAGAAGATTTCGCGCCATCAGGACTATGCGAGCCATACGCATTGGAAAAATATGCGGCATCGCTTTGTCCAAACCATCATCCATCATTTCGACATCCATAAAGCCGGGCTGGAAGCCCGGGGCATTGACATAAACGCCTTTGGAAAGATGGTTATGGCTTATAAAGCCGCCGAGGGGGAACAGCGAGAGAACGCCTTTGAAGGCATCGAGAACGCTTTGCGAAAGATGAGCTACGAGAACATTGTTGACACGCGGACCCATGCGCGGCAAGCCCTTGTCAAAGCCTGGGCGGTGGATCGAAAAGCTTGCCCGAACCAGTCACACCTCATGCTGGCCTTTACGAACAAGGATGCCTGCAAGCTGAATGAGGCGGCCCGGGTTCTCATGCGGGAGCAAGGCGTCATTACAGGCCCTGACATCACCTATAAAACCCAGACTATTGAAGAGGACGATTTTGGCGTTGAACACAGGGAATACCATGACCGGACGTTCGCCAAAGGGGACAGGTTACTCTTTACCCGTAACGAAAGGGGTTTGGGCGTTAGCAACGGGACTTTGGGGACGATCCTGTCTCTCAGGCAGGGCAAGATCAAAGTCGCTTTAGACGGGGATGAGAAAAAGACTGTTTCTTTTTCTCCAACACTCTATCCCTTCTTTGATAACGGGTGGGGGACGACCATTCGTAAATCCCAATCGGTTACTGTTGACCACGTCAAATTCCTGGGGTCCTGGCAGGATTACCGGAACCTTGCCTATGTCGCGTTCACGCGGCACCGCTATAGCTTCAGGCTGTTCTACTCCGACCTGGATTTCTGGCGGCCTGAAAAGCTCCCCGACCGTCTTTCCCGCATTCAGGAGAAGTTATCAGGTTTCGACTACCTGGATGCGGAAAAGCTTCAGGAGCAGCTTCGGCAAGATACGGAAATCCTCTGGCATCACCGGCATCTCAGGAAGATTGAGGAAAGCATCCAGAAGGGAAAGGACTTTTGGGCGGCCCTCAAGGTTACGGCCCGGGATGTGTTTGAGACGATCAAATCTCCTGAAGAGGGAGAACATAAGGAGGCGCCCCTTGAAGAATCCTTCCTGTCTTTAGAGGATTCTGAAGAAATGCGGTCAAGGAATTTCTTCAAGGCGTCCGACTCAGAAGGCGATAACCCGCCCTCTGATCCTGATGCCAATCCCCTGCTAAAGGAACCGATCGACAAGAAATCCTCTCAAAGCGGCCAAAAAATGGATTTGCCTGATGGGAGCTACCTGAACCTTGAAGACACTGAAAAAAAGAGATCGAGTGATATTTTTAAAGACCCTTTTGATACCCGAGGCAAGGAGGCGTTTTCAGGACAGGAAAAAGATGAAACAGGGAAAGATGCGGCAGGCCAAAAAGGCCAGGGGCGTTCCTCTTCGTCTTCGCAAAGCCAGGAGAAGGAGAGCCAGGAGAAGGAGAGCCAGGAGGGCGCTACCCAATCTACCACCTCAACAACGCAAAATCAGCCCAACCCAGCTCATCCCAGGGGTTATGCTGAACCATCAGGACAACAAGGGAGGAATAAGGGTCTTACCCGTAAAGACCAAGCGTCAGGAGGTATGGGGCAGGATACACAGCGGCAAGAGGGAACCAAGGACAAAAGCGCCTCCCGTGCTTCCCATCCTGCCCCCCCGCCGTCCTGCTCTCAAGCCCCCTCAACCCCGTCTGTGAGCAAAGATGAGGAATTCAGGAAAAAGCTTGAAGCCGTCAAGGACAAAATAAGGCGTGATTATGAAACCAAAATGATGACCAGAGAAAAGCCTCTCTCATTTGAAGAGGTGGACAAGCAGCTCAAAGAGAGAATTTATGAACTGGCGGCAAGTATATTTGGCGATCCCAATAAAGGTAGCCGGAATTCGGCTTACTTAAGGTTTGGAGACCTGAATGAATTCTGTGTTGGCGTGAGAGGAAAGCATCACGGCGTCTATACGAACTTTGTCAGCGGCGTTAAAGGAAGTCCGCTTAAACTGATCGAAGATCAGATGGGTCTTTCTTCTCCCCGGGAAGCTTTAGCATGGGCGAGAACCTGGCTCGGTGGTCAGGAGATTACAGCGCGTCCGGTCCTCGTCGAAAGGAAAGAAAAATACGAGGACAAAAAACTGGACTGGAAGCCTGTCGTCCCTGTTCCCGACACGGTTAAAGATCCTGACCTGACAGGCAGATATCTCAACTATATGCTCAAGGATGGTTGGCGGGAAGCGTGCCGTTATGCGTACCGGGATGAGCAAGGGAACCTGAAGGGATATATCATCCGCCTGGAAAAAGAGAGAGAGGACGGAGAAAAGAATGATAAAAAGATCCGACCGTTGGCCTGGTGCGAAAACAGGAAGCTGGGTATCACCTGCTGGAAGTCGCAAGCATTTGACGAAGAGAACAGGACGCCATACGGAATCGAGAAGCTGGCGCAAGATCCTGGCAAGCCCATTCTGGTTATCGAAGGTGAGAAGACAGTGGATGCCGCTCAAAAGATGCTGCCTGGCTATCATGTCCTGGGATGGATCTACGGCGCGGGAACCGTTGGCAAAATAAATTGGGAAGCGCTTCTCGGAAAGACAGTCGTGGTATGGCCCGACAACGATGAGAACGGTCGCAAAGCCGCCGAGAACTTTCAAAAGGTAATCAGCGAATTGGGGGCTAAAAAGAACATAGAAACTACTGTCGGCATCGTTCAGCTTCCCGAATCCCTTCCCGAAAAGTGGGATTTGGCGGATAAACTGCCGGAAGGATGGACGGACGACACTGTTATGCAGATGATTCAGGAGGCGGAGCGCGGCGCGTCCAGGGAGCAGATACCAGGAGTCAGGAAGCAGGACAAACAGCCGGAAGATGAAAATGGTAGCGCATTCCATGCTGGCAGAGATATGCGCCGCAGGACTAATGACGCTTCTGTGAAAGAGAATGCGCCTGAGTCTTCCCCTGCCTCTTCTCCAGGTTCTTGCCCCCTGGCTCCTGATCCTTCTGCAAAATCTGCCTCGCGTTCTGTCAGTTCCCAAAAATCAACCCCGCTCATGAGAAAGCAGGAGAAGTTTGAAAAGGGCCGTTTAGCTTTTCATCAGGAATGGTGCGCCCACCTCGGGTTTTTTGCGCAACACAGTCGATTCCCTGGCAAAGAGAGAGAAATTGCCGCCGCCTGGTGGCAGGGGGAACGCCTTACCGCGATTGAGGGGCGGTTGTACAGGGAAGCTTTGGAAAGAAAGGAAGAGCCAGATGATAAGCAGCTTACGCTTGAGGCCAGGGCCGAGCTGGCAAAGAACCAAAAAGCGCCCGGCCATATCATGACCCTCGGCAAGGCTTCCGATCTCGACAAAGCGCAGCTCAAGCAGCTTGAACAACATGCCTTGATGCATCAGGACAGAACAGGCCAGCTTCCCAAACCTTCCGACCTGGATGCCCTTTGCCAGGCGATCAAACTTCGTAGCCAGATTATGGAGAGGGAAGGAGCCGATAACCAGGCAGATCGTCAAGGCGCAATGGCGAGACAAACGCCAGACTCTTCATCTGGAAATAAACAGAGTAAAAGAACCACCGACCCCGCACCTGACATGTATCGCGCCCTGATCGAGCAACAAGCCGTGCTGGCGTACACTATCGACAGAGGAAAGGCTCTGAACAACGTTGCTGGAAGTGAAAAGGTGATCACTGCGCTCCAGAACGGTGACAATCTAAAAGACCCTGACTTCAAAAATTCCTGCCAAGATTTCTGCTCGGAAAGAC
>CAYRJJ010000029.1:0-15646 GCA_964424515.1 uncultured Candidatus Finniella sp.
TACGTGAAGGTGGCCGCACTGTTGGAGCGGGAGTTGTCTCAAAAATCTTGAAATAGCCTCAAATTGGGTTTCTAAAGAGAAACCTATAGACACTGGGGGCAGAAGTGCGGTAAAAGAAACAGCTATTGCGAAATTGATAGTTGTTTCCTTTTCTTGGAGAAGCTATGTTATATCTCTTTAGGAGGTACTTCTATGTATTTTTAGGAGTGTAGCTCAATTGGCTAGAGCGTCGGTCTCCAAAACCGAAGGTTGGGGGTTCGAGACCCTCCACTCCTGCCATTTTGTGAGCGCAGTAATTTGAATTTAAAATGTTTAGGTGGTTAAAATAGATGAAAGCGGACCCAAAAAAAACCAGTATACAGCAGGCTTTTGAGTTTATTCCGCAAGTTCGTCAGGAAATAAGAAAAGTAACTTGGCCAACACGGCGGGAAACCCTTATGACAACGGCTTTCGTCTTTGGTTTTGCTGTTATTGCGGCAGTATATTTTATGTTGGTGGATCAAGTCGTTTATCGGGTGATCCACTCTATTTTGGGATTTGGGAGCTGAGGGATTTTTTGAATGGCTCTACGTTGGTATGTTGTAAATGTCTATTCTGGATTTGAAAAAAAAGTAGCTCAAGCTATTCAGGAGCAGGCGGAAAAAAACGGTCTTAGCGATCGGTTTGAAGAAATTCTAGTCCCTTCGGAAGAAGTGGTTGAAGTGCGTCGTGGGGTAAAGGTTAGCTCAGAAAAGAATTATTTCCCGGGCTATGTACTTGTCAAAATGGAATTAACGGATGAAGCTTGGCACCTGGTGCGGAACATTCCAAAAGTTTCAGGGTTTTTAGGGGGCAAAGGAAAGCCGTCGCCCATATCAGAAGCTGAAGTGACCCGTATTTTGCGCCAAGTCCAGGAATCTATTGAAAAGCCGCGTCACTCAATTATATTTGAAATTGGTGAACAGGTTCGGGTAAGTGATGGGCCATTTACTTCTTTTGCAGGTGTTGTGGAAGAAGTTGATGCTGAAAAGGCACGCCTCAAAGTTTCAGTTATGATCTTTGGACGGCCAACGCCTGTAGAGTTAGAGTTTGGTCAAGTCGAGAAGGCTTGACAAGACCTGAAAGCAGGGGGGGGTTACCCTGAGGTTTTTTCGTTTATTGTTATGAATTAGGGCCTTTGTGGGAGCTTCAGCCAAGAAGCGTACCACAAGTTCAGCATGAGAAAATAATAAAATCCATTCAAGGGCAAATTTTTTTTGATTGTTAAGGTTTTTTAGGGGTTTTTTGGGGTATTCAAGAGAAGCCGCAAAAATTCAAGGAAATTCGGGGAATCAAAAAACAAGAGTTCGAGTTTGGATGAAATACTGAGGAATGAAAAATGGCAAAGAAAATTCAAGGTTATATTAAATTACAGGTGGCGGCTGGTAAGGCTAATCCATCTCCCCCTATTGGTCCAGCGTTGGGTCAACGGGGTTTGAATATTATGGAGTTTTGTAAAGCATTTAATGCGCAAACCCAAAGCATGGAACCAGGTACGCCTATCCCCGTGGTGATTACGGTGTACGCAGACCGTACTTTTTCATTTATCATGAAAACTCCGCCCAATACGTATTGGCTTAAGAAAGCTGCAAAAATTGAAAAGGGAACAAAAACGCCTGGCATTGATAAAGTTGGTACGGTTACAATGGCGCAAGTGCGAGAAATTGCTGAGAAAAAATTTCAAGACTTGAATGCTCATGACCTGGATGCAGCTTGTCGGATGATTATTGGATCAGCCCATTCAATGGGCTTGGAAGTGGTGGAGTAGACTTAATGGCACACGTTGGAAAAAGACTCAAAAAAGCCCATCAAGCGGTTAAACCAGGGAAAGTATATCTTCTTGAAGAAGCTGTAAAATTAGTTAAAGATAATGCGACAGCTAAATTTGACGAAACGATTGAAATCGCAATGAACTTGAATGTAGATTCCCGTAAAACAGATCAAAATGTTCGAGGCGTTGTCCAATTACCAAATGGTACAGGAAAAAATTACCGTGTTGCCGTATTTGCAAAAGGTCCAAAGGCGGAAGAAGCGGCAAAAGCGGGCGCGGATATTGTCGGTTCTGAAGACTTAATGGAAAGGATTCAAGGGGGCGATATGCCGTTTGAGCGATGCATCGCAACGCCTGATATGATGGGATTGGTTGGGCGCGTTGGTAAGATCCTGGGGCCGCGGGGATTAATGCCTAATCCTAAATTAGGTACGGTAACGATGGATGTCGCGCAAGCTGTTGCCGCTGTTAAAGGGGGACAGGTTGAATATCGCGCTGAAAAAGGCGGTGTTGTTCATAGTGGCGTTGGAAAGGCCAGCTTTCAGGAAAAAGCATTGATAGAAAATATTGTTACCTACATCGATGCGGTTCAAAAAGCACGACCAAGCGGCATTAAGGGAGAATACATTAAAAAAATGACCCTCACTTCCACAATGGGGGTGGGTGTCCGGTTTGAAATTCAAACGTAATTTTTCAAAGTTTTGCTTCTTTCCGTTCTTTTAAGTATTCAAAGGGAAAGAAAGAGATAGCAGCTTGAAAGTAGTTGTTAAGCATTGAGGTGTGTTTGCAAATCTCTTAGGAGATAGGGGTAATATAAATAAATCTGTTTTACCTCTTTTGTGACACGGTATACCTGTTGGTAAAGAAATAAAGATGATGGATTGTTAATCAACATGAAGGTATTTTTATTTCGTTATGATAGGAAATATATTGTGTCAACTTTGTCCGAGATTGTGGGTTCTTTTGTGGCAATATGAAAGTTTAATGGGAAGCCGCCCGCATGAGACAGAAGGGAAAAAAGTTTTAACTCCTTCTGGGACAGAATCGAAAAAAGCCATGGATAAACTGTGGTTTTATTAAAGAAAGCATGAAAAAGATCATCTTTTTTGTAAAATAAACTGTTAGGGAGTAAAAAATGGACCGTTCACAGAAAGAAGAACTGGTCTCACACATGCGAGATACCCTGCAACAAGCGACAAGTATTGTTGTTGCTCGTCAAACAGGGTTGACAGTAGCTGAGGCAACTCAATTACGCCGTGATATGCGTGAGGCTGGAGCGGAATTCAAGGTTTTAAAAAACTCTCTTGCGCAGATTGCTGTTAAAGGAACAAACCTGGAAGGGATAAGTCCTTATTTTCAGGGGCCGGCTGCCTTAGGATATTCTCAAGATCCTGTTGCTGCGGCTAGAGTATTGTCTAAGTTCGCCGATAAAAACGATAAATTATTGATCGTTGGGGGTTACTTAGACGGTCAGGTTCTGGATGCAAAGGCGGTTAAGGCTTTGGCGAGCTTGCCATCCTTGAATGAATTGCGCAGCAACATTATTGCTGTCATTTCTGCCCCTGCAACTCAATTGGCGATTTTGGCAAAGGAACCCGCAAGACGTGTCGCCTACCTATTAGCGGCCCGTGGTTAAAGGGTAAACCTTAGAATTGTGAGCATTAATTTTTATAGTAAGGAGTTAGACTAAAATGGCAAATCTTGATCAAATCGTAGAAGACCTATCTAAATTAACGGTATTGGAAGCCGCTCAACTTTCTAAATTACTGGAGGAAAGTTGGGGGGTTAGCGCTGCTGCTCCTGTAGCTGTAGCAGCAGTTGCTGCTGGTAGCGGAGAAGTCGCTGAAGTGCAAACCGAGTTCACTGTTATGTTAACGGAAATAGGCGCAAATAAAATCAATGTTATTAAAGAAGTTCGGGCCATTACAGGCTTGGGGTTGACAGAGTCTAAGGCTTTGGTTGAAGGCGCCCCAAAGGCCGTTAAAGAAGGCGTTTCTAAAGAACAAGCTGAAAAATTTAAGAAACAGTTGGAAGACGCTGGCGCAAAAGTCGACATTAAATAATCGATATTTTGTAAAAAAAATTGCGGGAAGGGTAATATACCCTTCCTGTATTATGTTGTTAAAAAAAACAATTGATGTATTGTAGCTAAGTGGTATTGTTTTGGCTCAATGGGTGAGTTGTTTGAGGGTAGCGTTGATATTTTTATTGAGCATGCCCGTAAGTTTGGTTAGGTATACTCAACAATTGAAAGAGGGCATCTATGGTAAGGTCTTTCACTGGTCGTAAAAGATTTCGTAAAAGCTTTGGTCGGATTGTTGAAGTCGCGCCAATGCCTAATTTGATTGCGCTTCAGAAGTCTTCGTATGAAAGCTTCTTGCAGATGAACGTTGCGCAAAATAAGCGCGAAAATATGGGGCTTCATGAAGTTTTTCGCTCGACGTTTCCAATTAAGGATTTCGCTGCGAAATCTCAACTCGAATATTTCAAATATGAATTAGAGCGCCCGAAGTACGATGAAGAGGAATGTCGCCAAAGAGGGCTAACATATGCGGCGCCTTTAAAAGTCACATTACGTCTTATTGTTTGGGAGACGGATGAAGATACAGGCGCGCGTTCAATTCGTGATATTAAAGAGCAAGATGTATATATGGGGGATATGCCCCTCATGACAGATAGCGGTACTTTTATTGTAAATGGCATTGAGCGGGTCATTGTTTCCCAGATGCATCGTAGCCCTGGCGTGTTTTTTGATCATGATAAAGGAAAAGCGCATTCTTCCGGAAAGTATTTATTTGCAGCCCGTGTTGTTCCTTACCGCGGGTCTTGGCTTGATTTTGAGTTTGACCCCAAGGACTTAATGCATGTTCGGATTGACCGTCGTCGCAAAGTTCCCGTAACCGTCTTTTTGATGGCGCTGGATAGCGCTGAGACAGAAAAATACCGAGAAGACTATGCGGCAAAAGGAGAAACATTGCCCTCTAGCCTTATTTCGGGGATGTCTAAAGAAGAAATTTTGAATTATTTTTATGAAGTTATTCCTTACAAAAAAAATAAAAAAGTTTGGCAAACACCTTTTAATGCAAATCGCTGGAAGGGAATTAAGCTGCTGCGTGATTTGATAGATGCAAAAACGGGACAGGTTGTTGCTGAAGCTGGTACAAAATTAACGCCACGCTTGGTGAAGAAGTTTGCAACGGATGGGTTGATGGAAGTTCAAGTTGATTCTGAGGAATTGATTGGCCTTCATATTGCCAAAGAGTACATTAATGAAGAGACGGGTGAAATCTATATTGAGGCTGGTGATGAGATCACGGCTGCTACTTTAGAAATTTTGACGGATTTGAAAGTAAAGGACATACCTGTCCTGCATATCGACCATGTCAATGTTGGTCCCTATTTACGTAATACATTAATGGCAGATCGAAGCAATAACCGCGAAGATGCATTGCTTGAGTTATATCGCGTTCTGCGTCCTGGCGAACCGCCAACCTTGGAAGGCGCTGAAAACCTTTTTAAAGGATTATTTTTTGATCCGGAGCGGTATGATCTGTCGGCTGTTGGCCGCGTAAAAATGAATGCGCGTCTTGGGTTAAAGACCCCGGATACTTTACGGACTTTACGTAAAGAAGACATCCTTGTTATTTTGAAAACATTGCTTGAGCTTAAAGATGGCCGTGGGGAAATTGATGATATTGATAATCTTGGCAACCGGCGCGTCCGGTCTGTGGGTGAGCTGTTAGAAAATCAATACCGCCTTGGCTTGTCACGCATGGAACGTACCATTCGGGACCGGATGAGTACGGTTGATATTGATACAGTTATGCCTCATGACTTAATTAATGCAAAGCCTGCTGCTGCTGTTGTGAGGGAGTTTTTTGGTTCTTCTCAATTGTCCCAGTTTATGGATCAAACAAACCCTCTTTCAGAAATTACGCATAAGCGCCGGTTATCTGCTTTGGGTCCTGGTGGCTTGTCACGGGAGCGAGCTGGATTTGAGGTCCGTGACGTTCACCCCACACACTATGGGCGTATATGTCCCATTGAGACGCCAGAAGGACCAAATATTGGGCTTATTAATTCCTTGGCAACTTATGCGCGGGTCAACCAGTATGGATTTATTGAAAGCCCGTATCGTAAAGTTTCCAACGGAAAAGTATCGGAAGAAGTTGTCTATCTGACAGCCATGGAAGAAGGGCGGTATACAATTGCTCAGGCTAATATTGAAGTGGATGCGGATGGTACGATAAAAGATGAATACGTAACCTGTCGCCGAACTGGTGAATTGAGTATCGTTCACAAAGATGAAGTCGGCTTAATAGACGTTTCACCCAAGCAATTGGTGTCTGTTGCGGCCTCCTTAATTCCTTTTTTGGAAAACGATGACGCAAACCGGGCGCTTATGGGGTCTAACATGCAACGGCAAGCTGTTCCCTTGATTCGGGCAGAAGCCCCGCTTGTAGGAACCGGTATGGAACATATCGTTGCTCGTGATTCAGGGTCTAGCGTTATTGCGAAACGATCCGGCGTCGTGGATTCGGTTGATGGGCTGCGAATTGTTATAAGAGTGACTGAAAAGGACGAAATTAAAGACTCAGCGGCAGGCGTGGATATCTATAATTTACAAAAATACCAACGATCAAACATGAGTACCTGCATTAATCAACGGCCCCTTGTTAAAAAGGGTGATATTATTAAAAAAGGTGATATTATTGCTGATGGGCCAGCAACAGAGCTTGGTGAATTAGCTTTGGGCCAAAATGTTCTTGTTGGCTTTATGTCCTGGCAGGGCTATAACTTTGAAGATTCAATTTTGTTGTCCCAAAGAATTGCTCAAGACGACGTTTTTACTTCCATTCATATTGAAGAATTTGAGGCGATGAGCCGTGATACGAAGCTGGGGAATGAGGAAATTACGCGTGATATTCCCAATGTAGGTGAGGAAGGACTCAGAAACCTGGATGAAGCAGGCATTGTTTATATTGGTGCGGAAGTTAACCCGGGTGACATATTAGTTGGTAAGGTGACCCCAAAAGGTGAAGCCCCGATGACACCGGAAGAAAAACTTCTTCGGGCTATTTTCGGGGAGAAAGCTTCTGATGTTCGGGATACCTCTTTACGTGTTCCGCCAGGGGTTACAGGAACTGTTGTTGAGGTTCGTGTTTTCTCACGCCGGGGCATTGATAAAGACGAGCGGGCTTTAGCTATTGAACGCGCTGAAATTGATCGCCTTGCAAAAGACCGTGATGCTGAACGTATTATTTTGGAAAGAAGTTTTTATCAGAATTTGAAAGAAAGGCTTCTTGATCAGAAGGTTGTCAGTGGACCAAAAGGAATCAAAACTGGTTCTAAAATTACAGAAACCCTCTTGGGTGAGTTTACAAAAGGTCAGTGGCGGCAAATTACAGTTAAAGATGACGTCGTTATGGCCGACATTGAGGCAATCAACCAGCAAATTGATCAAAATGTTACCCGTCTCCAGGATTGGTTTGAAAATAAAGTTGATAAGCTACGCCGGGGTGATGAATTATCGCCCGGGGTCCTTAAGATGGTTAAAGTCTTTATTGCTGTAAAACGTAAAATTCAACCTGGAGATAAGATGGCTGGGCGCCATGGTAACAAAGGCGTTGTATCGCGAATTTTGCCTTTAGAAGACATGCCCTATTTAGAAGACGGTACACCGCTTGACATTATTCTCAATCCGCTTGGCTTGCCATCTCGTATGAATGTAGGGCAGATTCTGGAAACCCACTTAGGCGGGGCGGCAGCAGGGCTAGGTCGGCAAGTCAACCATATGCTGGAGCAGTACCGCAAAAATGAATCAACGATTTCTGAAGTGCGCGGGGCGTTGAAAAACATCTATGTCCGTCCTGAAGACCAGGCTGACCTCAAGTCAATGTCAGACAATGAACTACTTGAAATGGCGCATAATCTACGTAAAGGGGTTCCGATTGCAACGCCTGTCTTTGATGGTGCGCGCGCTGCTGATATTGTTGATGCATTAAAAGCATCAGGGCTGGATAGTAGTGGTCAGGTGGCGTTATATGATGGACGAACAGGTGAGCTTTTTGATCGTAAGGTGACAGTTGGATATATTTATATGTTGAAACTCCATCACTTAGTTGACGATAAGATTCACGCGCGCTCAATTGGTCCGTACAGCTTGGTGACTCAGCAACCATTGGGCGGAAAAGCCCAGTTTGGTGGCCAGCGATTTGGAGAAATGGAAGTATGGGCTTTGGAAGCTTATGGAGCTGCCTTTACATTACAAGAAATGCTGACGGTTAAGTCAGATGATGTAACCGGACGTACAAAGGCTTATGAGGCTATTGTGAGAGGGGACGATAATATGGAAGCAGGCGTACCTGAGTCCTTTAACGTTCTTGTTAAGGAATTGCGGTCTTTGGGGCTTAACGTTTCTTTTGAGCAACAAATATAACTTGATGGATGGGGTTAGATAAGCCATGAATGCTTTACGTAAAGTTATGGAAGCCGTTGAAGTTGTGCCCGGCTTTGATGCGATTCGCATCTCGATTGCGAGTAGCGATCGGATACGTTCTTGGTCTTACGGCGAAGTAAAAAAGCCAGAGACAATTAATTACCGCACATTTAAGCCGGAGAGGGATGGCTTGTTCTGCGCCCGTATTTTTGGTCCGATTAAGGACTATGAATGCTTATGCGGAAAATATAAGCGGATGAAATATCGTGGCGTTGTTTGTGAAAAGTGTGGTGTTGAGGTTACCTTGAGCAAGGTGCGGCGTGACCGCATGGGGCATATCGAGTTGGCTTCTCCTGTGGCGCACATTTGGTTTACTAAATCATTACCAAGCCGCATTGGTTTATTGATTGATTTATCTCTTAAAGACTTGGAGCGCGTCCTCTACTTTGAAAATTATATCGTTATGGA
Source organism: uncultured Candidatus Finniella sp. (assembly GCA_964424515.1). Classification (GTDB taxonomy): domain Bacteria; phylum Pseudomonadota; class Alphaproteobacteria; order Paracaedibacterales; family VGCI01; genus VGCI01. The sequence continues at coordinate 8,697 of CAYRJJ010000029.1, forward strand.
TCCCGGGATCACTCATCTGAAAAAAGGCCAATTGATTTCTGAAGATGAGTTTATGCGCACGCAAGATGAATATGGGGAAGATGCTTTTACCGCTGGTATTGGCGCTGAAGCCCTTAAAAGCATGCTGTCCGCCATTAATTTGGAGCAAGAGCAAGAAAAGCTTCGTCTTGAAATGGTTGATACAACGTCTGAAATACGCCGTAAAAAGCTTGTTAAGCGTTTAAAGCTTGTTGATGCATTCTTGGAGTCTCATACGCGTCCTGATAGCCTGATTCTGGATGTCATACCTGTTATTCCTCCTGAGCTTCGTCCTTTGGTACCCTTGGATGGTGGTCGTTTTGCAACAAGCGACTTGAACGATCTTTACCGGCGTGTGATCAACCGTAATAATCGATTGAAGCGCCTGATTGAATTACGCGCCCCTGACATTATTGTCCGAAATGAAAAGCGTATGTTGCAAGAATCTGTCGATGCTTTATTTGATAACGGTCGCCGGGGCCGTGCGATTTCTGGCGCGAACAAGCGCCCTTTAAAGTCCTTGGCAGACATGTTGAAGGGTAAGCAGGGCCGTTTCCGTCAAAATCTTTTGGGCAAGCGTGTCGATTATTCGGGTCGGTCTGTGATTGTGGTCGGGCCAGAATTAAAGTTGTATCAGTGCGGGTTGCCAAAGAAAATGGCGTTGGAATTGTTTAAACCATTTATTTATGCGCGTTTAGAGCGATATGGCCTGGCAAATACTTTGAAAGCGGCAAAGCGGATGGTTGAAAAGGAACGCCCGGAAGTTTGGGATGTTCTGGAAGAAGTTATTCGGGAGCACCCTATTCTGCTAAACCGGGCGCCAACATTGCACCGTTTAGGCATTCAAGCATTTGAACCTATGTTGGTTGAAGGAAAGGCGATCCAGCTCCACCCCCTGGTTTGCGCTGCTTTTAACGCAGACTTTGATGGTGACCAAATGGCTGTGCATATCCCCTTGTCTCTAGAAGCTCAATTGGAAGCGCGTGTCTTAATGATGTCAACGAACAATATTTTGAGTCCGGCAAACGGACGCCCTATTATTGTTCCTTCAAAAGATATTGTTCTTGGTTTGTATTATTTGACATTAATGGCTGAGGGACAGCCAGGCGAAGGGATGACTTTTGGCTCAATCCTGGAAATTGAACATGCGCTGCTGGAAAAGATTGTTCATCTCCATACAAAGATTAATGCCCGGATCTATGTTATTCAAGAAGATGGAACATCTATTATTAAACGTGTGGAAACGACGCCAGGTCGTATGCTTTTTGGGGAATTGCTGCCCAAACACCCAAAAATTGGGTTTAACCTTGTCAATCAAGAGTTAACTTCAAAAGAAATTGGCAATCTCGTTGATATTGTTTACCGCCATTGTGGTCAAAAAGATACAGTCGTTTTTGTTGACCGGATTATGAATATGGGGTTCACTTATGCGACGAAAGGCGGAATTTCTTTTGGTAAGGATGACCTTGTCATTCCGCCAGAGAAGGCAAAACTCATCTCTCAAACAAAAACTATGGTTGCAGAATTTGAACAGCAATATGCAGATGGTTTGATCACGCAAGGTGAAAAATACAACAAAGTCGTTGATGCCTGGTCGCAGTGTACAGACAAAGTTGCGGAAGCCATGATGAAAGCTATTTCTAAAACACGCGCGGGAGAACCTGTGAATGCCGTTTATATGATGGCTCATTCTGGGGCCCGGGGTTCAGTCGCTCAAATGAAACAATTGGCTGGTATGCGGGGTTTAATGACAAGGCCATCTGGTGACATTATTGAAACGCCTATTATTTCAAATTTCAAGGAAGGGTTGACCGTCTTAGAATATTTCAGCTCCACTCATGGCGCCCGTAAGGGGTTGTCTGATACGGCCTTAAAGACAGCTAACTCCGGTTATTTGACGCGTCGTCTTGTCGATGTCGCTCAAGATTGTATCATTACGGAAACAGATTGTGGAACAACACGCGGCATCGTCTTAAGCGCTGTGATCGAAGGAGGAGATACGATTGCCTCTCTGTCAGATCGAATTTTAGGCCGTAGCGCGGCGATTGACGTTATGAACCCCATGACAGGTGATACCATTGTTCAGGCTGCTCAATTAATATCTGAAGCGGATATTGAAGCCATTGAGGCGGCGGGCATCGATTCTGTTATGATCCGGTCTGTTTTAACTTGTGAAACGGATTTTGGCATTTGCGCAAAATGTTACGGCCGTGATTTGGCGCGGGGCAAGCTTGTCAACCAGGGAGAAGCTGTTGGCGTTATTGCTGCGCAGTCTATTGGGGAGCCAGGAACACAATTGACAATGCGTACTTTCCATATTGGAGGAACAGCGCAACGTGGCGCAGAACAATCCAGCCTTGAAGCGTCCTATCATGCGACAGTTACTATTCGAAACAAGAACATTGTTAAAAATGGAAGTGGGGCAAATATTGTATTAGCGCGTAATAGTGAAATTGTTCTTGTCGATGACCAAGACCGTGAAAAATTCCGCCATCGGATTCCTTACGGATCCCGTATCCTTGTTGATGAAGGCCAAAAGGTTAAGCCAGGACAACGGTTGGTTGAGTGGGATCCGTACACCATTCCGGTTATTACGGAACGTGATGGTATTGTTCATTTTGTCGATTTGGTAGAAGGCATTTCCATTCGCGAAATTGTTGATGAGTCAACCGGCATTTCAAATCGTGTGGTTGTTGACTGGAAACAGCAGGCACGAGGGAGTGACCTGCGACCTATGCTGAGTATTCGGGACAAAGATGGTAACCCGGTTATTTTACCCAATGGCATGGAAGCTCGCTACTTTCTAACGGTTGATTCGATTCTATCTACGGACAATAGCGTAAAGGTTCGTGCTGGTGATATCCTGGCCCGTATCCCTCAGGAAAAGACGAAAACCAGAGATATTACAGGCGGGTTACCACGTGTTTCTGAGCTTGTTGAGGCGCGTCATCCAAAAGATGCAGCTATCATAGCTGAATTTGATGGCCGTGTCGAATATGGAAAGGATTATAAAGCAAAACGACGAATTCTGGTTATTCCAACAGATGAAACCCTTCAGCCAATGGAATACTTGATACCAAAAGGTCGCCATATCACAGCGCATGAAGGTGATTATGTTAAACGGGGTGATTTGCTTGTTGATGGAAGCCCTGTCCCACATGATATCTTACGAATTTTGGGAATTGAGGCCCTTGCGACTTATCTTGTGAGTGAGATTCAGCAAGTTTATCGTTTGCAAGGTGTTCGCATTAATGATAAACATATCGAAGTTATTGCACGCCAAATGCTGCAAAAATATGAAGTTACGGATCCCGGGGAGACAATACTCATTCGGGGTGAGCAAGTTGATCGCAGTGAGTTTGACCATGCGAACAAAGAGGCTTTAAAAAAGGGATTAAAAGCAGCAACAGGGATACCTATTTTGCAAGGGATTACAAAGGCTTCCTTGCAAACAAAGTCATTTTTTGCAGCTGCTTCATTCCAGGAGACCACAAGGGTCTTGACCGAAGCAGCAGTTTCTGGCAAGGTTGACGGACTTGTCGGATTGAAGGAGAATGTCATTGTGGGCCGTCTGGTTCCTGCAGGGACAGGGAGCATGGTGCATAGGTTACGTAAGCTTGCGGCAGAACGGGATCGTTTCGTCACGGTTCCTGCACATAGTGAGCCAGAATTTTTGAATCCGCAAAGAGAGCAACCAGAGGAACAACCAAAAATTACGTAAGATTTTTAAGGGATTGAAGTCAAGAACCCATTGACTTATTTAAATAGCGTGGCTATTATCCTAATGGTTGGGCGTGGATAACAAGCTATTTAATCTGGTAACTCAATTATTGTTGTATGTTCATAAAAGAAAAGAAGGATTAGGCTCATGCCTACAATTAATCAATTGATTCGTAAACCCCGGTCCCCCAAAGGGGTCCGAAATAAGGTGCCTGCATTGGAGGCATGTCCTCAAAAGCGTGGTGTTTGTACGCGTGTTTTTACGACAACGCCGAAAAAACCAAACTCCGCTTTGCGTAAAGTTGCCCGTATTCGGTTAACGAACGGATATGAAGTTACAGGATATATTCCTGGAGAGGGTCATAATTTACAAGAGCACTCTGTCATTTTGATAAGAGGGGGCCGTGTAAAGGACTTGCCGGGCGTAAGATATCATATCATTCGAGGCGCTCTTGATACGCAAGGGGTAAAAGATCGCCGTCAGTCTCGTTCAAAGTATGGCGCTAAGCGTCCTAAATAAGATTTAGTTAAGAGGGAATTCAATGTCACGTCGTCACGCGGCTGAAAAGAAAAAAATCCTTCCGGACCCAAAGTTCGGGGACTTCATTCTGGCAAAATTTATTAATAGCATTATGACTAAAGGAAAAAAATCCACAGCAGAGCGCATTGTTTATGAAGCCCTTGAAAAAATGCAAGGCCGGGGAGGCAAGAATGCCATCGACCTGTTTCATGATGCTTTGGAAAACGTGAAGCCCGCTGTTGAAGTGAGGTCACGGCGCGTTGGAGGCGCAACTTATCAGGTGCCAACGGAGGTGCGCTCTGAGCGCTCGCAGGCATTGGCCATACGGTGGTTGATTGGAGGCGCGCGTAAGAGATCTGAAAAGACAATGGTTGATCGTTTATCAGCTGAACTTTCCGATGCTGCCAACAATCGAGGGACATCCGTTAAAAAGCGTGAAGATACCCATAAAATGGCAGAAGCTAATCGTGCATTCTCGCACTATCGTTGGTAGGGGAGAATAATGTCGAGAACAACCCCCCTTGGCCAGTATCGTAATATTGGGATTATGGCCCATATCGATGCTGGTAAAACAACAACGACGGAGCGTATTCTTTATTATACAGGTCGCTCTTATAAGATCGGTGAAGTTCATGAAGGCACGGCCGTCATGGATTGGATGGAACAAGAACAAGAGCGTGGCATCACGATTACATCTGCAGCTACAACCTGTTTTTGGAACAATCATAGAATTAATATCATTGATACCCCTGGCCACGTTGATTTTACGATTGAAGTTGAACGGTCTTTACGTGTTCTTGATGGCGCAGTTGCCGTTTTTGATGGCGTAGCAGGTGTTGAGCCGCAATCAGAAACAGTGTGGCGTCAAGCTGATAAATATCATGTGCCTCGAATTTGCTTCGTCAATAAAATGGATCGTACAGGTGCCAATTTCTATCGTTGTGTAGAGATGATTGTTGACCGGTTAGGGGCGCGTCCTTTAGTCATTCAATTACCGATTGGCTCTGAAAGTGAATTTGTTGGTATTGTCGATTTGGTTAGTATGAACGCCGTTATTTGGCATGATGAAACGCTTGGGGCCAAGTTTGACATCGTTGAAATCCCTGAGAATATGAAAGAATCTGCTCAAAAATATCATGCTCAATTGGTTGAAATGGCCGTTGAAGTAGATGATAGCGCTTTAGAAAAATATTTGAATGGCGAAGATCCATCTGTTGAGGTATTGAAAGCTTGTATCCGAAAGGGTGTTTTGCACGGTTCATTTGTTCCCGTCATGTGTGGGAGCGCTTTTAAAAATAAGGGCGTTCAACCGCTCTTGGATTGCGTGGTTGACTATTTGCCCTCTCCTGAAGATATTTCTTCCGTAACGGGAGTTTTACAAAATACGGAAGAGGAAGTTGTTCGAAAAGCCGAAGACACGGCGCCGTTTTCTGCCCTTGCGTTTAAGATTATGACGGATCCCTTTGTTGGAACATTAACATTCGTCCGTGTCTATTCAGGCACCTTAGGGACGAGTAGTTATATTTTGAATTCCACAAAGGATGAACGGGAACGCACCGGCCGCATGTTGCTGATGCATGCGAACAGCCGGGAAGATATTAAGGAAATGCGGGCTGGTGACATTGTTGCCTTATGCGGTTTGAAGAATACGACAACGGGCGATACTTTATGTGATCCTTCGCATCCCATTATTTTGGAAAAGATGGAATTTCCTGATCCAGTGATAGAAATTGCCGTTGAGCCGAAGACAAAAGCAGATCAAGAGAAAATGGGTATTGCGCTGGCTCGGCTTGCCAGTGAAGATCCCTCTTTCCGGGTGAGTTCAGATAATGAATCTGGACAGACAATTATTAAAGGAATGGGTGAGCTGCATCTGGAAATTATTGTGGATCGCATGAAGCGGGAGTTTAAGGTCGAAGCCAATATTGGTGCTCCTCAAGTCGCTTACCGGGAAACAATTACAAAGGTTGGAGACATAGATTATACCCATAAAAAACAATCTGGAGGTTCGGGTCAATTTGCGCGGGTCAAACTTAAGTTTCAGCCCCTTGAGCCAGGATGCGGTTTTGTTTTTGAGAATGAGATCGTTGGGGGAGCCATTCCAAAAGAATATATCCCAGGGGTCATAAAAGGATTACAGTCATCGCTAGATACTGGGATTTTAGCAGGGTTCCCTGTTATTGATTTTAAAGCAATTTTATACGACGGAAGTTATCATGACGTTGACTCCAGTGCGCTTGCATTCGAAATTGCTGCCCGGGCGGCATTTAGGGAGGGAATTGCTAAATGTGCTCCTAAGCTCTTGGAACCCATCATGAAGGTTGAGGTTGTAACGCCAGAAGAGTATATGGGAGATGTTATTGGTGACTTGAATAGTCGCCGTGGCCAAGTTACAGGCATGGATCAACGGGCAAATGCGCGTGTTATTATGGCCAAGGTTCCTTTGGCAAACATGTTTGGGTATGTTAATACCTTACGCTCCATGTCCCAAGGTCGGGGTCAGTTTACGATGCAATTTGATCATTATGAACAGGTGCCACAGCATGTTGCCGATGAAATACGGGCAAAATCAAGTTAAGGAATAACAAAAAAAGCTTAGGAAGATTGGCTTTTAGAAATTTGAGAGGGAACGATGACGAAAACGAAATTTGAGCGGACGAAGCCGCATTGCAATATAGGGACGATAGGGCAC
>CAYRJJ010000030.1:0-10129 GCA_964424515.1 uncultured Candidatus Finniella sp.
GAGGCTTTATCCCCTGCTTTCTCAAAAGGGACAGAATTAATGAAATGGTGTACTACCTCTTACCGTTCACCGTCACGCGTAGCACGCCACTTGAAAAGTGGCGTGCAAAGGCGAAGGAGCAAATACATTCCTATCCTTTCCTTCGGCGCTTCACGTCTGGGCGGTGAGGGTGAACGGAGCGGGAAAGTTTTACCCGGGAACCTCTCTAATGCGCCAGAATAGCCAGCAGCAAGAGGGAGACGATGTTGATGATTTTGATCATCGGGTTGATGGCAGGCCCGGCAGTATCCTTGTAAGGGTCGCCAACCGTGTCGCCTGTAATGGCGGCCATGTGAGCATCTGACCCTTTGCCGCCATGGTTACCATCTTCAATATACTTCTTGGCATTATCCCAGGCTCCGCCGCCAGAAGTCATGGAAATGGCCAGGAACAGGCCGGTAATGATGGTTCCAATGAGCATCGCGCCCAAAGCGGAAAAAGCTGAGGCTTGTCCTGCAATGGCTTCAATGGTGAAGTACAAGGCAGCTGGGGCCAAAACAGGCAACAGGGAAGGGATAACCATTTCCTGAATGGCAGCTTTGGTGAGCATGTCTACGGCGGCGCTATAGTCAGGCTTTGCCTTGCCTTCCATGATGCCCTTGATTTCAGCGAACTGACGGCGAACTTCCACCACAACCGCAGCGCCAGCGCGGCCTACGGCCTTCATGCCCATAGCGCCAAACAGGAAGGGCAACAGGCCGCCAATAAACAAGCCAACCAGAACGTAAGGGTCTTGAAGGCTGAATTGAATGTCCAAATGGCTAAAGTAGTGTTTGAGGTCTTCTGTATAAGCCGCAAATAAGACCAGAGAAGCCAGACCAGCAGAACCGATGGCATATCCTTTGGTGACGGCTTTTGTTGTATTCCCAACCGCATCCAGGGCATCGGTAACTTTGCGGACAGCCTGTGGCAGCTTCGCCATTTCAGCAATGCCGCCGGCGTTGTCCGTTACAGGGCCATAGGCATCCAGAGCGACAACCATGCCCGCCAGAGCCAGCATGGTGGTGGCGGCAATCGCAATGCCGAATAGCCCTGCGTTCATATAGGCCGCAATGATTCCTGCGCAAATAACCAATACGGGAAGCGCTGTCGCTTCCATAGAAACAGCCAAGCCTTGAATGATATTCGTTGCATGGCCCGTTGTGGAGGCCTGAGCTACGCTGCGGACAGGCCGGTAGTCCGTGGAGGTATAATATTCCGTGATCCAGACCAGCAAGCCCGTTACGCCCAAACCGGTTAGGGCGCAATAGAGCAGGTTGATGGGCGTAAAGGTCATGCTTTGCGCAGATAAGGTTTGGGAAAGGCTATCAAAGGCCATGGTTGTCACGCCGACAATGAGGGCAGCGGAAATGACCGAAGCCGCGATAAACCCTTTGTAAAGGGCGCCCATAATATTGTTGGTTTTTCCCAAGCGGACAAAATAGGTTCCTGCAATAGAGGCAAGGATGCAAACGCCGCTGATCAACAAGGGATACATCATCAAGGTTGCCTGGTTAGGGCCTGTGAAGAAAATAGCCGCCAAAAGCATGGAAGCCACGATGGTTACGGCATACGTTTCAAATAAGTCAGCAGCCATGCCTGCGCAATCTCCTACATTGTCGCCAACGTTATCAGCAATAACAGCCGGGTTACGGGGATCATCTTCCGGAATTCCGGCTTCAATTTTTCCGACCAGGTCAGCGCCGACATCTGCGCCCTTGGTAAAGATGCCGCCGCCCAAACGGGCAAAGATGGAAATGAGAGATGCCCCAAAGCTCAAAGCGACCAAAGCTTCGAGCAAAAGGCGTTGATCAATCTGGATGGATAATAAATAGTAATAATATAAAGAAACGCCGAGCAAGCCCAGACCGACCACCAGCATGCCGGTGACGGCGCCTGATTTAAAGGCGATATTAAGGGCGGGAGCCAACCCTGTACGCGCGGCTTCCGCGGTACGGACATTGGCGCGAACGGAAACGTTCATGCCAATATAACCGGCAAGCCCGGACAGGACAGCGCCAACGATAAAACCCAATGCCACGAGAGGGGACAATAAATAGCCCAAAAGGGCGGCAATAACGCCACCGACCATGCTGATGGTACGGTACTGACGGTTTAGGTAAGCTTTCGCCCCTTCTTGAATGGCATTTGAAATTTGTTGCATTTCTTTTGTGCCTGCGCTGGCTGCAAAAACACTGCGTCCTGCCAAAAGGGCATAGAGCAAAGCCAATGCCGCACAGCTAAAAATAAGGGGAAAAGCATTTTCCATTGTCTTAAATGATCCTTTTCTTTAATTCGTTAAATCACACAGGGGGTATTACCCTATTTGCCAGCAGAATGCCAGATATTATTCCATCGCGCAACTGTCTCGATGAGAGAGCAAAGCCATCAACTCAGAGAAAGTTGGAAAACAAAGCAAATTGCCTTAAATTTCTTTATATGCCAAACAAGAGCAAAATTTGATCTGTAAGAAGACAATAGCAGCGGCTATTTTGCCAAAGACATGACCCGTAAACCCTTCATAAGACCTGACTTTACTCGCAATCTGAATGCGGGGTTTTTCCTCGATCCCGTTAAATAAGGATTCAATGGGTTGACGCTTACAAATTAACTCTCAAGTTTGCTCTTGACTGGCATTTGAGGGAAAAGCGCCCCAGGGTGTGGACACGGCGCCCCTCCCCCGTTTCTTCCGTGACCCCTTTCAGTTCTGGACTCTTTAAAATATGGTTGGTGAGGAACTTAATCTCTTTGGACACCCGGATAGTAACTATGGTATCACCACAAAATAGGAATGATGAAAAGGTGGCCGGTTCATGACAGTTATTACACGGTTCGCCCCCTCACCGACGGGGTATTTACACATCGGGTCTGCGCGTACGGCCTTATTTAATTGGCTCTATGCGCGCCACACAGGGGGAAAATTTTTGCTTCGAATTGAAGATACCGATCGGGCGCGGTCTACGGAGGCCGCGATTGACGCCATCCTTGATAGCATGAGCTGGTTGGGCTTGACGTGGGATGAGGAACCGGTATTCCAGTTTAGCCGCGCGGACCGCCATGCCGCGATGGCCCGTCAACTGGTGGCGGAAGGTAAAGCTTACCCTTGTTATTGCTCTCCCGAAGAGCTGGAGGCCATGCGCAAAGAGGCGCGCGCCAAAAATTCACCCGCCCGCTATGATGGCCGGTGGCGGGACCGCGATCCCGCAGAAGCTCCGGCTGGCGTGCCTCCGGTGATTCGCTTTAAAGCGCCCCAAGAGGGGGAAACCGTAATCGAGGATCAGGTTCAAGGAGTGGTACGCCTTCAAAATAACCAGCTGGATGATATGGTTTTATTGCGGGCCGATGGAACGCCGACTTATATGCTTTCCGTAGTGGTGGATGACCACGATATGGGCATAACCCATATTATTCGGGGCGATGACCATTTAACGAACGCCTTCCGTCAACAGCGCCTCTATCATGCCTTTGGATGGGAAGTTCCGGTGTTTGCTCATATTCCGCTGATTCATGGGCCCGACGGCGCCAAGTTGTCGAAACGTCATGGGGCCTTGGGCGCGGAAGCTTACCGGGATATGGGTTTTTTGCCAGAAGCGATGCGAAACTATTTGTTGCGCCTGGGTTGGTCTCATGGGGATGATGAGGTGATTTCCACTCAACAAGCGGTCGAATGGTTTGATTTGCCGGCCATCGGGCGTTCCGCCGCCCGGTTTGATGTCGCCAAATTGACCAACCTCAATGCCCATTACATGAGAGAGACGGAAGATGTCCGCCTGGTTGACTTGATGATGATCCCGTTGAGTAAAATTTTCCAGCGCGCCGTGACGGCAAAGGAGCGAAATCGCATTGTCCAGGGAATGCCAGGCCTGAAAACACGCGCAAAAACAGTGGTGGAACTTGTTGAAAATGCGCATTTTTATATTGAGCGCCTTCCCTTTGATGAAAAGGCTGAAAAGTTTTTAACGCCTGACTTTTTAGCGATGGTTGAACAAGTTATTGTTCGATTAAAAGCCCTTCCTGATTTTACAGAAGCGGCGACAGAAGGCGCTGTACGGGAAACGGCTGATGTCTTGGACCAAAAGTTGGGAAGCTTGGCTCAACCCTTGCGGGTACTCCTGACAGGTCGGACCATCTCACCCAGTATTTTTGAAGTTATGGAAGTTTTGGGACGTGAGGAAACACTAAAACGCCTGGAGTGCCTATAAGGGGTCTAGAAAAATTAATCAACCAGAAAGCAACAGACATGACCCAATTTCTGACCCTTGATGATGTTGACGTATCTCATAAAATTATTCTCGTTCGGGCGGATTTAAATTTACCCATACAAAACGGAGAGGTAACAGATTTGACGCGCGTCGAACGCCTGTTACCCACTATAAAAGAATTAACGGGCCACCAGGCGAAAATCCTCCTTCTCTCTCACTTTGGACGGCCCAAAGGGCAATATTCCGAGAAGGAGTCCTTGAAACATCTTTTGCCTGCTCTCACAAAAGTTTTTGGTCAACGGATCTTTTTTGCTCCGGATTGTACGGGGGCCATAGCGGAAAACACCGCAAAGGCGCTTCAGCCGGGACAAATCCTGCTTTTGGAAAACCTCCGGTTTCATAGGGAAGAAGAAAAGAACGACCCCGTCTTTGCAAAAGCGCTGGCAAGCCTGGGCCATATTTATGTGAACGATGCGTTTTCCTGTTCTCACCGTGCCCATGCGTCGGTGGTTGCGATTACGCAATTCCTTCCTGCCGTTGCCGGGCGAGGCATGCAGGCGGAACTCGAAGCCCTGGCGCATGTCCTGGTCAATCCCAAACGTCCCCTCATGGCTATCGTGGCTGGCTCAAAAATTTCAACAAAACTGGGTTTGCTCCAGAACCTTGTCCAAAAAGTCGATCAGCTTGTGGTAGGCGGGGGTATGGCCAATACTTTCTTGAGCGCCCTTGGCCATCCTGTCGGTCAATCCTTATGTGAAGAGGAAATGGTAGATACAGCGCGTCTTATTCTCGAAGAGGCAAAGACATGCGGGTGTGAGGTGATTTTGCCCCGGGACGTTGCGGTCACACCGGAAATTAAAGGGCAAACCTTACGCCGCGTTGTACCCCTTTCGCGTGTGCAAGCCCGGGATAAAATCGTTGATTTGGGGGAATCAACCGTTGCCTATGTGCGCACAAAATTGCTTGAGTGCGCTACGGTTGTCTGGAATGGCCCGGTTGGCATTTTTGAGATCCCTCCTTTTGATGTGGGAAGCACGGAAATCGCGAAAAGCATTGCTGAACAGACAAACAAAGGCAGCCTGGTCAGCGTTGCCGGGGGAGGAGACACCCTTGCCGCCCTGGCCCATGCGGGATGCGCCCAAGCCTTTACCTATACATCCACAGCAGGAGGAGCTTTTCTGGAATGGCTTGAAGGAAAAAACCTTCCTGGCGTAGAGGCATTAGAAACAGCAAATTTTAAGAAGCTTTAAGCGACTTTCCTGATTTCTTCTTCCTCCCGGGTTTAAACTTATCATTTCTTTGTCCCAAATTGCCTGGCGGATTTTGCAGCGTTGTCTTTAAAATGGCGGTGGGAACTGTCAAAAAATAGGCGATAAAAAAAAGAAACTTGACGTGACGCATCAATGTGCGCTAATAATTTAGCACTCCCTCGATGAGAGTGCTTAACACTCAAAAAATTAAAGGGGGCGGGAAAACATTAAGGAGTAGAAACAATGACATTTAGACCATTACATGATCGAGTGCTTGTAAAGCGCATTGAATCTGAAGAAAAAACAAAATCCGGAATTATCATTCCAGATACGGCTAAAGAAAAGCCTATGGAAGGTGAAGTGGTAAGCGTTGGTTCTGGCATCCGCCAGGAAAATGGAACCATTACGCCTCTGGATGTAAAAGCAGGGGATCGTATTCTGTTCGGTAAATGGTCCGGAACGGAAATTAAACTGGATAACAAGGAATATATCGTGATGAAGGAATCCGACATCATGGGTATTTTGGCGAGATAACTTAACATTTTTAGAGAAGGAAATAGAATCATGGCTGCAAAAGAAGTCCGTTTTTCTGCTGACGCCCGGGAGCGCATGCTGCGTGGGGTTGATATTTTGGCTGATGCCGTAAAAGTAACTTTGGGTCCAAAAGGACGCAACGTTGTTATTGAAAAATCCTTTGGCGCGCCACGCATTACAAAAGATGGCGTTTCCGTTGCGAAGGAAATTGAGCTTTCTGACCGCTTTGAAAATATGGGAGCGCAAATGCTGCGTGAAGTCGCTACCAAGACATCTGACTTGGCTGGTGATGGAACGACAACAGCGACTGTTCTTGCCCAGGCGATTGTTCGTGAAGGCATTAAAGCTGTTGCAGCTGGTATGAACCCCATGGATTTACGCCGCGGCATTGATATAGCTGTTGAGGCTGTTATCAACAATATTAAATCTCAATCAAAGACTGTTTCGACCAACGAAGAAATTGCTCAGGTTGGAACAATTTCCGCTAATGGTGAGCTTGAGATTGGGCAAATGTTAGCTAGAGCTGTTGAAAAAGTTGGCAAAGAAGGGGTTATCACCATCGAAGAAGCCAAATCCTTGCAAACAGAATTGGATGTTGTTGAAGGTATGCAGTTTGACCGTGGATACATCTCCCCCTATTTCATTACCAATGCAGAAAAGATGCTTTGTGAGCTTGAAAATCCTTACATCCTCATTCATGAGAAGAAACTTTCAGGTCTCCAAGCTATGCTGCCAGTTTTAGAAACGGTTGTGCAATCTGGTCGTCCTTTGTTGATCATCGCTGAAGATGTCGAAGGTGAAGCTTTGGCAACACTCGTGGTTAACAAGCTGCGAGGCGGATTGAAGGTTGCAGCTGTTAAGGCGCCGGGCTTTGGGGATCGCCGCAAATCCATGCTGGAAGACATCGCCATCTTGACAGGAGCCCAAGTTATCTCTGAAGATCTTGGCATTAAGCTGGAGAATGTGGATATTTCCATGCTGGGAACGGCAAAAAAAGTTACCATTACGAAAGATGATACCACCGTTGTTGATGGGGCTGGCCAAAAAACCGATATCCAGGCGCGTTGCGCCCAAATACGCGCTCAGGTTGAGGAAACAACTTCCGATTATGACCGGGAAAAGTTGCAAGAACGCTTAGCCAAATTATCTGGCGGCATTGCTGTCATCCGTGTTGGCGGCGCAACGGAAATTGAAGTGAAAGAGCGCAAAGACCGCGTGGAAGATGCCATGCATGCGACACGCGCAGCCATCCAGGAAGGAATCGTTCCTGGCGGCGGCGTAGCCTTGCTGTATGCTCAAAAAGCGCTAGATGGCTTGAAGCCAACGAACAATGACCAGGAAGTGGGTATCCGTATTGTTCGCAATGCGCTGTCCATTCCTTGCCGTCAAATCGCTTTGAATGCGGGTTCTGATGGATCTATCGTTGTCGGTAAACTCATGGACGCTAATAATGCGACCCATGGGTATGACGCCCAAAATGACCGCTATGGCGATATGTTAAAGTTTGGCATTATCGATCCAACGAAAGTTGTCCGGACGGCTTTGCAAGACGCTGCCTCTGTCGCCAGCTTGCTGATCACGACAGAAGCCATGATCGCTGAAAAGCCTGAACCAAAAACACCAGCCGCTGGTGGCGGCATGCCCGGTGGCATGGGAGGAATGGGCGGAATGGGTGGCATGGATTATTAATCCAGCCAACATTTTTCCTAAAGGAGGGAAGTCTTTAACGGGGCTTCCCCCCCTTGTCCGTATACTCCTCATGAACTTGATCAATCAGTCCGGGTTTTCCAGGGCGTGTCTTATGCTGAAATGCCTCCTTGATAAGAACAATGCATTTCCGCCCCCGCTTGCGTCACAAAAAATGATGCGCGTATGCCTTATTCATCATGCATAATCTTGCCCTTTATATCCACTGGCCTTTTTGTTTATCAAAGTGCCCTTATTGCGACTTTAACAGTCATGTACGGGCTTCCATCGATGAAGATTCCTGGAAAGAAGCGCTACTGAAAGAATTGGACCATACCGCAAAACGCATCGGGCCCCGGCGCTTGACAAGTATTTTTTTTGGGGGAGGAACACCGTCCTTGATGCGTCCCCAAACGGTGGGGGCTTTGATCAATGAAGCCTTGCGCCATTGGTCTGCAACCCCGGGCCTGGAGGTTACGCTGGAGGCAAACCCTAATTCCGTTGAGGTGAGTCAATTCCAGGAATTGAGAAATGCGGGCGTTAATCGCGTTTCCCTCGGGATCCAAGCCTTAAATGATGCGGATTTAAAGCAATTAGGCCGTCAGCATGATACAAATGAGGCGATTGCAGCCATTATAACAGCCATGGCTACCTTTGAACGCGCCTCTTTTGATTTGATCTACGCCAGGTCCCATCAAACACTAGAGGGGTGGGGGCAAGAACTCGCGCAAGCCCTCTCTTTTGGAACGGAACATTTATCACTCTATCAACTCACCATTGAACCCGGTACGGCTTTTGCGCCCCTGTATGAACGGGGTGACCTTATTATTCCAGGTGAAGATTTAGCCGCTGATTTATTTGAATTGACGCAAAGCCAAATGGCTGCGGCAGGTTTGGCAGCCTATGAAATTTCCAATCATGCCCGGCCTGGCGCTGAATCCCGTCATAATTTAAGTTACTGGCGTTACGAGGATTATGCGGGCATTGGCCCGGGCGCCCATGGCCGGTTAAACTTACCGGAGGGCAAAGCCGCAACAAAGCAGTGGCGGGCGCCAGAAACGTGGATGAAAGCTGTCATGAAGGGGTCCGGGGAAGAAGAATCGCTTTTTCTTTCCATGGAAGAGCAAACCACAGAAGCCCTGATGATGGGTTTGCGCTTGACCTCGGGCGTACGCCTTTCCAGCCTCTCTCCCTTAATAAGAGGCGCCCTCATTAATTCAAAGTCCCTTTCCGCGCTCGTTAAAGGAGGCTACCTGGTCATAACGGAAACGGTACTAAAGGCTACGCCTCTTGGTCTTCAATGCCTGAATGCTGTTCTCAAGCGTTTACTGCTCCCCCCTTGATGGACTGATGCTTTTTAAAGGCTCTGCAGCTGAAACTTTATGCAATCCGGCATAAGGAAAAGGTGTTGAGGGTTATTTTCAGGAAAGGAGACGGATGGTTCCTCAAGTTTGCTCTTAATTGGCATTGAAGAATAGGGTGAGAAAGAAATTATCCTGGCACACTGCGTTAGGAAATAAAATGATTGCCCGGTCTTTTTCATAAAGGGGAGTGCCTCATATTATCATCCCATGAGTCTAAAAAATAAGGAGATATAGGGAATTAACTTGTATTTCAATAAAACTTTTACGCGTCATTTGAAAAAAATCTCTCACACGCCTTGACAAATAGGCCTAGACTTGGCACCTTAAAAAGAAGCTATCAATCTTTTATTAACTTTTCATCCAGTCTTTCGCCGCGCCGGTGAGTCTCGGGTGACTTAGGCTTATGTATTTTTTATAATCCGGGAGGTGTTATTTGGCTTTATTTTCTCGCGCACGTCTCACCGGGTTATGTTTCCTCCTGCTTGCCACAGGTATAGCTATTCATGAATATCCATCAAGCTCTCATATTTTAACCAGGAATAGCAGTGATTTCATGGTTGCGCAAAAGGATACAAAAGCTACGCCTGCCGACTTAACGGAGCTTGCTGAACAAATCACAGATTCATCTGATGATATCGCCGAAACTGTAGAGAAAGAACGCATCCTTCAGATTGCCAGCGGGGATACAATGATGTCCATGCTGGCAAAGATCGGCATCAGCCGGGAAGAGGCAAACCAAGCAATAGAGGCTATGAAGCGCGTTTATGATCCCCGTGAACTTAAAGTTGGGCAGGATATAAACGTGCGCTACCGCAAGGATTCTTCTAAAAGCAATACTTCTTTGTTGACGCTTTCATTTAAAGCATCCCATGACAATGAAATTGCCCTTGAAGCAGAAGAGGGAGTATTTATAGCTAAAAAATATCAAATTGCCCTAAAAAAAGTACAAAAACGTATCGAAGGAACGATTGACTCCAGCTTTTATTCCGCTGCTTTAAAAAGAGGCGTTCCCGCTCAGGTCGTGCGAGAGGCGATCAATGCCCTCGCTTATGACATTAACTGGCAGCATGATCCC
>CAYRJJ010000030.1:10139-15625 GCA_964424515.1 uncultured Candidatus Finniella sp.
GACAAGAACGCCAAATGCACCATCACCATGATGGGAGGAACTGTCAACTGCGCCTTAGATGGTACGCCCAAACGCACCAATCCATCTCCAACCAGCATGATCCCACCCGCGGCGACCCTTTTACAATTGTTTACGATGCCTATCAAGATACAAATGGTAATGTGGTGAGGGCGGACAATTTAAAGTATGTTTCTTTTGCCCCAGGCGGTAAAAATAATACTGTACGCCGTATTTACCGTTTTCAGCCTATCAAGGGTACGCCCGGGTACTATGATGCCAATGGAGTCAGCGTCGTCAGGACTTTACTGCAAACACCCATGGATCCCTCAAAAATGCGCCTGACTTCAAAATTTGGCAGGCGTATCCACCCCATTCTGGGCTATTCACGGGACCATAAAGGCGTAGACTTTGGCGCTGCTCCTGGTACGCCTGTCCGGGCTGCCGGAGATGGCGTCATCGTTAAGGCAGGTTATTGGGGACATTATGGCAATTATGTGATGATTAAACATAATAGCGAATTCAGCACGGCTTATGCCCATTTGAGCCGCATGAAAGTTAAAGTTGGGCAAAGAGTGCGTCAAAGCCAAATTATTGGTAACGTGGGAGCAACAGGCCGCACAACAGGCCCCCACTTGCATTATGAGGTCTTGCGCAATAATATTCATGTCAACCCGCAAAGTATTAAGCTCATGCCTACGGCAAAGCTTAATGCAAAGGATTTAGCAGACTTCCGCCGTGTCAAGACGCAAATTGAAAAGACGGTAGCCGAGCCTGCCGGCCCTTCCCATGTCGCTTCTGCGGAGACATCAACACGGACGAGTTAATTAAGCAACTTTTGGTGAGTATGAGCCTCTCCTTGCGTCTCCGATAAATAATTTTAGAAGCGCAATCATAGCGCTTGATTTAATTCTTATAGGACGCTAAAAACAAAAGCATAAGTATTTTTTGAAGCTGGCAACTTTGACTCCTGGTTAACTAGGAGATGATGAGCAACCAAAATATGACGCTCTTATGGATTAGCTATTTTTGGCTTCCCAGACGCAATAAATTTCTGGTTTTCGACAGGTATGTTCCAGTTTTGTCCCCATCGTCTAGCTGGCCTAGGACACCGCCCTTTCAAGGCGACAACACGGGTTCGAATCCCGTTGGGGACGCCATAAAAAAACAAGGACTGCCAAGTAAATAGCGGCAGTTTTTCATTTTTCATCTATCCCATTCCCGACTTTAAATTGCCATTCCCGACCATTTTATGCTAACTTTGTGCTAACCAATATTGGCAAGCAAGACAAGATAAGGAGTATAGCCAATGCCGAAGCTCACAAAAAAGGTCATAGATAGCAGCCTACCTAAAGAAAAGGATTACATTGTTTGGGACGATGAAATAAAAGGGTTTGGCTGCCGCATTTTCCCTGGAGGCAAGAAAACTTACGTGTTTTATTATAGATCTCCTGTGACCCGTAAGTTTTCTTATATCAAAATTGGACTTCATGGAAATTTAACGGTCGATGAAGCGAGAATAAAAGCTAAAACATTAGCCCTCTCTGTTTCTAATGGTATTGATGTCAAAGCAGAAAAAAAGCAAAAAATTATTGAAGAACAAAAATCTCTACTATTTGCAGACTTTTGGCAGATTTTCACTGACAAATATATTCGTGAGCATCATAAACCTAACACCATTAAACGAAACAAAAGCAGAATTAAAAATAATATTTTGCCTTTTTTTGGCAGTAAAAAAATTACTGATATAGAGCGAAGAGATATTTTAGCTTTTAAAGATTCGATGTCGCATGTACAGGGAAATTGCACAAAATGCCTAGTATTATTAAGTACGGCTTTTGATCAAGCGGAATTATGGGGATACAGGGATGCCAATAGTAACCCCTGTAAAGGAGTAAAAAAACAGAGCGATAAAAAAATGGAACGCTTTTTAACGGTTGCTGAATTAAGAAAACTTGAAGGGATATTAGCATCTATGGCTTCTTCCAAATCGTCTCCTTATACTGTGGCGACTATCTGGCTTCTGATATTTACCGGATGCCGTCTTGGTGAAGCACTTACGCTACCATGGGAAGATGTCCACTTGGAAGATGGTTATCTTTATTTAAAGGATAGCAAGGTTGGAGTAAGAACTATTGCTCTTAACGATAAGGCTAAACAAATCTTCAACTCTCTTCCAAAACAAGAGGGAAATCCTTACGTCTTTTGCGGCAATATTCCAGGTAAGCCATTGGTAAACATAAATGGGACTTGGCGTAAGGTGCGTATCCTTGCTGGCATCCCCGATGTCCGCCTTCATGATCTGCGTCATTCATTTGCCAGCTTTGCCTTGAAGAAAGGAGTTGACCTTTATACGGTATCGAAGCTATTAGGACATAAAAATATAGCGACAACGACGCGCTATGCACATCTGGAGTTAGAACACCTGAAGGATGCAACCAACAAGGTTGCGCAAGTATTTGGATGAGCCAATTTAAACTAAAGGAGGAAAAAAATGCATACTCATACAGAATCGTCTCGTAAAGAAAAAGATCGGAAATCCCGGCCGCCCAGGAGAGAGAGATTGTTAAATGATTTGGAGCTTGCAGCATTAGAGAAGTCATTGACCCAACACGAGAAAGAACAACCATCATCTTCTTGCGCGGTGAATGCTATCCGCTTCCTTTTATACACAGGATGCCGTACTTCTGAAATCCTTAACCTGCGATGGGCTGATGTCCATCTGGAAAAGGGTTACGTTGATTTACAAGACGCCAAAGGTGGAGCAAGAGTTATTCCTCTCAACGACAAGGCTAAGGGAATCTTGACATCCCTCCAGCAAGAGGAAGGCAACCCTTACGTCTTTTGCGGCAACCTTCCAGGCAAGCCATTGGTCAACATAAACGGGACTTGGCATAAGGTACGCGCCCTTGCTGGCATCCCCGATGTTCGTCTGCATGATCTGCGCTATTCCTTTGCCAGCTTCGCCTTGAAAAAGGGAGTTGACCTTTATACGGTCTCCGAGCTTATAGGACATAAGGATAGAGACATGCCTGTGCGCCTTGCCCCCATAAAGTTAGAGCATCTGAAGGAAGCGACGAATAAGGTTGCAGGAATGTTTGGTGAAAGAGCTTAATTCTCTGTGTGGCAATCCATCATAGTCTTGATCTTCTACAAGGCTTGAGCCGACAGCGCCGTGTTTTACCTTGGACTCGTAATATTTCGGGTGAAGCTTATGAGTCCCATTCCCCCTTCCTTGTCAGGCAAGAGAACCCCCAATGGGGGCGGAAGGGAGGGCGGCCATCTTCCATTGTTGATGATAGTGGGAGGTATGAGGTGATGGCTATACAGACTGCCAGGCTAACAAAAAAACCAGCGACTTTTGTTATCGTATCTGTTATGGGCGTCACGGGCACCATACTGATGCCATCAGCAAAGCCCGCGGGCTGCTTCTCGTCACATGCAAAGCACGGGGAACAATCCTTATGGTGGAGAGGCTACCACATATGTTAGGTTGGCCAACAACTCCCCAACGCAGAAGAGGGACAGCCCATGAACTGGATTGTCACGCAATGGAAGCGGTTCCTTTCCCAGCGGCGGCGCAAAGGCCGCAAGATCATCACCAATGTTAGACGCACAAGGCCATTCTAGCAGGGGGCGCAGGTCAACCGTAAAGCATCGTTTAAAAGGCCGCACAAGGTTGCCTGGTAGATCAAGAAGCTAAGGCTACCAATAACATAAGCGTCAGCAGAAACCGTTGTGTGACCGATTTTGACGCCTTAAAATCAATCACGTTGGCATCCCTCAGCTTTTTTGCTGCGCTAACCCGCGTGAAGGCTCAAGCAAGGCTCTTCGTTCTCCTTGAAAAAATAATCATCGGCTATGCCATTTCATGGTATAGTTTTTCTTAAAACAACTTGAGGAACAGGGTATGGCAGAGAAAATAACAGAAGAAACTTCAGGCCAGGTCAAGCGGCCAATCCGGTTGCTGGATGTCCGGAGCGATGTCGTCTTTAAAAAGATATTCGGCCAGCATCCCAAGCTCATCAAAAGCTTTCTGAATGGCATCCTTCCCCTGCCGGAAGGCCATTTGATTGAATCAGTAACCTATTTGACGCCGGAACAGTCGCCACGCATTCCCTCTATGAAAAACACGATCGTAGACGTGAAATGCACAGACCAGACAGGGCGGATTTTTATTACTGAGATGCAAATGGCCTGGCGAGCGAGCTTTATGAAACGGTTTTTGTTCGGGGCGTCCAAAGCCTTTGTCCAGCAACTGGAAGCGGGACAGGCATACGAGACGTTATGCCCTGTTTATGGCGTCGCCATCGTCAATGAAACTTTTGAAAAAAATATGGAAGACTGGTTCCACCACTACCGCTTAACGAATGTAAAAGATCTGGATAAGTCCCTGGAAGGCTTGGAACTCATTTTTATCGAGTTGCAAAAGTTCAGGCCACAGACATTTGAACACCGGAAGGTCGGAGCCTTATGGCTGCGTTTTTTGAAGGAAGCGAACGAAACCTTGTTATCTATTCCGCAAGAGTTTCAGGATAACCCTGACTTGGCCATGGCCGTAGAGTTGGCGCAGGAGTCAGCCTATACGCCTATGGAACTGGAGTTATACGACCAGTATCTGGATGCGATCCGCGTAGAACAAACGGTCAGGGCAGATTCCTATGTGGAAGGCAGAGCGGATGGTAAAGAAGAAAATGCACGAGAAGTAGCGAAAGAACTGATTGTTGATGGGATGCCTTTAGAAAAAGTTTCCAGGGTTACTAAACTAAGCCCTGACGTTGTGACGGAGTTAGCTCGGGAGATTTCTAGCGAAAGGGCGGGTTAGCAACGCACTGTTAAAACTCCTCTCCAGGTTATGTTCTTCCTGATACCACTCAACCGTTCCATCCCCCGCTTTTCCTTATCCTTACGTTTCGGGGTGCGCCAAGGATTTTAAATAGTTCTCGATTGCTGGGTTCCCTTTTCGCTCGCGCCAAAGGGTCTGTTGAAGTTTGACCTCCGCCCCCGCTATAAACTGCGTCCAGACGTCAAAGGCTTCAGGGTCAGTGGGGATAACCAGCCCTGTGCCTTCAGCCCGCGCCGTTGGCGTTTGACTGCTATAGGACAGGAACATGGGGTAAGATTCCGCCACTTGCGCGTCGTTAGCAAAGATGGTCAGGTGGACGGCATCATGTCAAACAGGGCTATAACGTAAAAGGGGAAATTTCCGGCTTTGTTGAAACTCTCCCGCAAACAGTAGAAAAGAAAACTATTCTTTAAAATCCTCATGCCCATGCCTGGGTGGGTGAATCACATGTCGGTTACGGCGCAGAAAGCTGCCCCTGAATGCTACGGCCGTTTCTCTCTGTTTCGGTAAAGCCGGCTCTTTCATGTTAATGCCTGGCTGTCCATAAAGCCGCCCTTCATTAGAAATCCTTTTAAGGTTGGGATGGCGGGTTAACCGCTTTTCAGAGCCAGGTTCTTTGAAAGAAGAACGGAAAGCTTTCAAG
>CAYRJJ010000031.1:0-9207 GCA_964424515.1 uncultured Candidatus Finniella sp.
AGGATTCTTCTATCATATTATCTTCTTCTCGTCAAAACTGATGGGTGATAAGCATCAGGAGCCATCAATCTTTTATCCATATTACTTGTATTTTATGAGTCAATTCATTAAATTTTGGTAAATTTAGAGGGATAATTTATGAGGAGAGATCATTTGAGGGAAAAAGCTTTTATTTTCAATAGAGTAGGAATGGATCGAGGTTCAAATACGTATACCTGAAAGGGTCGCCTTTGTCATAAGCCCCTTGACGGTTTAAAGGGGAAGAGATAAAAATTAAAGTACATTGTGGCGGGTGTAGCTCAGTTGGTTAGAGCGCCAGGTTGTGGTTCTGGAAGTCGCCGGTTCGATCCCGGTCACTCGCCCCATGTATTTCTTTAGATGGCTTCCTTCTCAAGATAATTTTTTCTGCTTTGCAGTGTTAGCCCGTTCCCGGAGTTCAACGTCAATATAACGGTCGGTAATAGCGCCTGAGCTGTGGCCAGCATCGTCACGTACATGCTCCCTTGGGCGATGTTTGACATCTTCTGATATCCCTGTATGCCGTAACCAGTGAACAGTAGCAACACGCAGGCCATTTGCTTCTTCCTGTTTGCCCTCAGATTCCAGCGCATCTGCTGCCTGGTCAAAACAATTCTGGACGAGATGGCGGATGGGGCCATCATGGGTAATAGGCTTGTTAGGGTTTCTAAGATGGGGAATAAGAGGCGTTTTTTCATTGAGAGAGGGAAGGGGGGATAGCTTCAGGTACTTTTCACGATAGTGTTGTAATGCGCCCAGTACAGCGTCACTTACGGCAATTTGTCTGGCTTTATTGCCTTTTCCTATCGTTTTAAACCACCAATAACCTTCGGCATCCTTAAAAAAATCACCCATTGTCGGCGTCCACCGTGGGCTTGCAGCAAGTTCGGAGATGCGCAAGTACATACCAAACAGACAAGAAAGAATAAAAACGGTTCTTTCATGGGAGGGGTTTTGGACAGCTTTCTCTTTAGCAACGTTAATGACGGTTTCCCATTGTTTATTCGAGAGGCGCCGGATAACCTGGGTCTTTGCTTCTTTTTGCAAGAATTTACTTTTTTGCCGGATTAAAACAAAAGGATTGGCCTGGATAACTTGTTCTTGCAAAAGGTAATTATAAAAACTGCTTAAGATCCCAAACATGACTTTCAAGGCTGGTTGAGAGAATTGGTACTTGCTTTTATCACGTTCAACCCCGGCTTTATGGTCTTTTTTGCTAACGTGGGCTTCAAAGGGGCGCCATTCAGGATTTGGAATTTTTTCGCCATGAAGTTTATTAAATCGAACCTCTTTCTTAAGGCTCATCCAGCGTTTAGGGGGTTTTAAACAGAACTCGATAAACGCTTCAATATCTTCACGCTTGTGCTTCAGGACAGATTGATGGCGCACAAACCAGCTCCATTGAAGAAGGCGCTCCAGATCCCGCCTGTAAGCTCCAAAGGTATCCGTGCTACCCCGATAGCTGTATAAGAAATTCAAAGCCATTTGGTAGTCTTTAGCGGCGAATGGCGGTACATCTGTTTTTGTGCGCGCAAAACAGTGATTTAACCATTGAGAGATAACCTGGCCAGGCTTTTCATTCGCATAGATTTCTTTATATTGATCAAGAACATCTGAAAATGTGTCAAAGACAGGTGTCGGGATGTAAGGTTTGTTTGACATTCTAATCACATTTATCTATAAGTTAGTAAACAATATTACCGTACTTTTAAGAGATTAGCAACCACAAATCCATACCTCACCGTTTTCAATTGAGTACGCTGCATTCTCCTATACAAAGACGGACGAAACTATTTTTTCTTCGACGATTTTTTGTGATTGAATATAAAGATTTTGTTAAATTGATTATCCAGCTCTTCATTCATCATACTCGTGTACTTTTCGCAGTTTTTTCTAGAATTAAGATCTATATCTCCATAAATATCTCTAAATATTTTTATCATATCTTCTTTATTATTCGGGTCTTTGGCTTTTAAAATCATTTTTTTTACTCTATCTTTAAGATCTTGGAAAGATTGTTGTATCTGTTCCATTATCGGCTCATAATCCTTTGCAGATTTATATTTATCTGTATAATGTTGGGGTTGAGAGGGTATATTTTTAATTTTACTATAAGTCTGCGTAATTAGGGCGTTACAGTTTTGTTTGGTTATCTGTAAGAGGCTATCGCTGATTTTTTCTAAAAACAAAGCATCCTGTGGTGTTTGTCTATCTATTTTTGATTCTGCTCTTTCAGAAACCTTAGGAGAAGAAGATGGATTTGCAGACGCAGATACCGGCGATCTTACCGGTGGTTTTGGCTGGTGAGCTACATTTTTAGTTGATTGGCCGACATTCCCTTGACCTGCCTGGACGCTTGCGCTTGGGGTAGGTTGTTGCCCATCGGATTGCGCAGGAGGTTGCGCTACCGAAGACCCGCAAGTTCCGGGACAATCGATTTCGCACTGTGAACGTGTATGTATGTTATTGCAAAAAACTTGCTTACACTCCGCTGCGCATTTTTCTGGCGGTATTTTCGCATAAGTTATTGTGTGTGCGCATAACAAACTCGCCGTTACCAGAAGTAATTTTCTTACGGACATACTCTATCTCCCAAAAATAACATTCTTACTTATATTATGAGGTTAATATAAAAATGTTAAATTTTTACTAAGGACGGAAATGGTGGATTTCTTATCTTTTTTCCGTTAATGTCTTTCATACCACAAATGGGGATGGAAGCTAATCCATCGTTCGGGTTTTTAGAAATTAAAAAAAAGAAGCGGATCCTTACCGGAAGGGAGGTTCATCAAAGCCGCGGAGTTTGCGGGAATGAAGCTGGTCAACGCCTTGCGAACGGAGCAACCGGATGGCTTCAAGGCCAATGCGCAAGTGCTGGTTGACCCGTTCATTGTAAAAGTTATTCGCCATTCCCCGCAATTTGATTTCCCCGTGAATGGGTTTATCCGATATGCACAGAAGGGTTCCATAAGGAACCCGGAAGCGGAAGCCATTCGCAGCCACCGTCGCTGATTCCATATCAAGAGCGACGGCGCGGCTTTGGCGGAACCTCTCATAAAGCTCATCCGACCGCAATTCCCAATTCCGGTTATCTGTTGTGACGACTGTGCCAGTGCGTATCCCGATCTTCAGGTCTTTCTTATCGAGGGCAATATTTTCAACGGCATGCTGGAGCGCCACTTGAACTTCCGCAATGGGCGGTACCGGTATCCATTTAGGCAAATCCTGGTTCAGCACGTTATCCTCCCGAACGTAACCATGCGCCAGTATATAATCCCCTAAAGCCTGGGTTGAGCGCAGTCCAGCGCAATGTCCCAGCATCAACCAGCAATGGGGGCGCAACACAGCCAAATGATCTGTAATGGTTTTCGCATTCGTGGGGCCGACGCCAATATTAATAAAGGTAACGCCCATACCATTTTTTTGCTTGAGATGATAGGCTGGCATTTGAGGGAGGTTTCTGGGCAGGGTCACCTCATGCTCCCCCCGTTGATAAATGACATTGCCGGGAATGACAAGCGCCTCATATTTTGTAGGGTTCTTGAGTTGTTCCAAGCCAAATGCCACAAATTCATCAACATAACGCTGATAGTTGGTCAGCAGGACAAACCCTTGAAAATGGTCTGGAGACGTTCCCGTATAGTGGTGCAGGCGGTGTAAGGAATAGTCCACACGTTCCCCGCTGAACATCGAAACGGGTTTAATGCCCGTTATTCCCGGGCGGTATGTACAATTTGCAATGTCGTCGTTTACCCGGGTTAAATCAGGCAAAGCGAATCCTGTTTGCAATTGCCAGAGTTGTCCCATATCGAACGCCCGCGGGTCGAGTTGCGCTGGCGTATGGTCTATGGCAAAGGGAAGAGGAATTGGCCAATTGCTTGTCCCTACGTACACAGGAACTTTGTGACGGTCTATCAAGAGGCTGATTTGATCATGGTAGTATCGCCTAAAGATATCTGGCCGCGTTACCGTGCCTCCATAAATACCGGCTTCGACAACAACGCCATAGGACAAGCGGGCATCCAGGTTCAAATCCTTAGGGGTGACTTGTATGCCAACATACGGGTAGGTGGCTTCTGCCAGTAAGGACTCGGGTACGTCTTCCCCTTTCAGTAGCCGCGTAAAAGCATCATGAATTAATGCGCTGTTTTTATTGTAAATATCTTCGATGGCCTTTACGGCCCGGGAAGCATCCTTGTATGCTACAACGTCTGTAACGCCTGGAAACAGGTTTTTATTAGTCGCGGTATTATGGTCGATTGTTGACATTCTCACCTGCTCCACATGGTTAGCTATTGTTTCTTATTCTTTAGGTTCCATCCACTGTAGTCGCGTATAGGTTCCGCTTAAGAAAAAGCGTCATTGTTTATGCTCAATAAAATTACATACTTTGTTCTTGTATGTTTACAAAACTGGATGCAACCTGATATACTCATTATTTTATTAAATCTCTTTTAATGAATATCCCTCTCATTTCAAGTCCTCTAACCCTAACAAGTTACAGGCAAAATCGCGGCTTGTAAAAGGACGAAGGTCATCGGCTGATTCCCCAATTCCGATAGCATGAATAGGCAAGCCAAATTTTCGAGCCAGAGAAACGACGACGCCGCCGCGGGCCGTTCCGTCAAGTTTCGTAATAATAAGGCCAGTTAAGCCAATAATTTCTTTGAAGCTTTCAACCTGGCTATGGGCATTTTGACCTGTTGTTCCATCTAAAATTAACACCGTGCTATGGGGGGCTGTTTCATCGACCTTAGCAAGTACGCGCTGGATTTTTTTTAATTCTTCCATCAGGTGCGCTTTATTTTGAAGACGCCCGGCGGTATCGATCAGGAGAACGTCCGCGTCTGTTTGTTGAGCGTGGACAAGGGCATCATAAACAAGTCCCGCCGCATCTGCGCCTGGCTCGCCAGAAATAACAGGAACCCCTAACCGTTGCCCCCAAATTTGTAATTGTTCAACAGCGGCGGCCCTGAACGTATCCCCTGCGGCCATCATGACGGATAAACCCTGGTCTTGCCATTGCTTGGCCAGTTTTCCCAAGGTTGTCGTTTTCCCGCTGCCATTTACGCCGACGACCAAAACAACGTGGGGGTTCCGGGTTTGATCAAGGAGGAGGGGTTGGGCAACCGGAGCTAAGATTACCTCAATCGCGCTTGCCAGAAAAGCTTTGACTTCTTCCAGGGTCACATCCTGGTTGAGCCGCTGTTTGGCCAGGTCTTTTGTTAAGGAGGCTGCCGTTTCCGTTCCCAAATCACTGGTGATGAGCAAGTCTTCCAGCTCATCCAAAGTCGCTTGGTCCAGTTTCCGGGCCACAAAAATGGTCTTTAACCCACCGCCCAAACGGTCAGAAGACCGCTTCAATCCTTGTTTCAGGCGTGACCACCACCCCTCTTTTTCTTCCTCAAGTGATTCTGCCGCCTTATTCATTCCATTTCTTTTCCCGTTAACCCGTCAGCTGTGGCTTTGATAACTTCCGTCCTGATAATGGATCCTATGGTAAATTCCCGGGGTGTTTCAAGGTGAATCGGGGCAAAATGATCTGTTTTGCCGCGCACACTCGTTCCAGCATTGGTTTTGAGGCTGGATTCAACAAGAAAATGGGTTTTTTGGCCAACGCAAGATTGGTAAAACCTGTGCAAAGCTTCTTTTCCCTTTTGACGTAAGGTTGCTGCCCGCTTCTTAATTACGGAACCAGGTACGGAAGGCATGCGGCTGGCCGGTGTACCTGGGCGTGAAGAATAGGGGAAAACATGCAAATACGTTAAACCACAGTCATCGATGCTACGTAAGGTATTCTCAAACATGTCATCGGTTTCTGTGGGGAAACCAGCAATCAAGTCGGCTCCAAAAACAACATCCGGACGCAAAGTACGCGCTTTTTTACAAAAAGCAATGGCGTCATTGCGGGAATGCCGACGCTTCATGCGCTTTAGAATCATATCATCTCCGGCTTGCAGACTTATGTGGAGGTGGGGCAGCAAACGGGGTTCCTGCTCAATGAGGCGCCAAAGGTCATCATCTATCTCAACGGGGTCCAGGGAAGACAGACGTAAACGCCCCAATTCTGGCACAAGGGCTAAAAGGCGCCGCATCATTTGGCCTAAGGTTGGCTGCCCCGGCAGGTCAGCGCCGTAGGCTGTGATATCCACGCCTGTCATGACAATTTCCTGGTAACCCGCCCCAGCAAGCTTACGCGCTTGCGCCACAATTTCTCCCACCGCAACACTGCGTGAATTGCCCCGGCCATAAGGAATGGCGCAAAACGTACAGCGATGGTCACACCCGTTCTGGATTTGCACAAAAGCCCGCGCTTTACCTTCAAATCCAGACACCAGGTGCCCTGCTGTTTCCCGGACGGCCATAATATCATTGACCAGAACCCGTTCGTGGTCTGTGTCTTTCAAGTAGCTCGACAATTTCATTTTTTCGTC
The DNA here is from genome assembly GCA_964424515.1 of uncultured Candidatus Finniella sp. Taxonomy (GTDB): domain Bacteria; phylum Pseudomonadota; class Alphaproteobacteria; order Paracaedibacterales; family VGCI01; genus VGCI01. The sequence goes on from CAYRJJ010000031.1 coordinate 6,453, forward strand.
ATTACCAACGATACGGCTGACTTCCGCCATATCCGCATAGGAGGATGGATTAATCTGGGATGCGCATCCTGTTACGATAATCTCCGCATCTGGCTGTTCCCGGCGTAAACGGCGAATGGTTTGCTTCGCTTGCCGTTCCGCTTCCGCCGTTACAGCGCACGTATTAATGATGATTGATTTTGTTAACCCGGCTTGATGAGCTAAGTCTTTCATAACCTGGGATTCATAAGTGTTAAGGCGGCACCCGAACGTAATCACGACAGGGCTGTTCTCCTGAAGCGCTGATTCTTGTGGATGCATTTGACTGTCCGGCATGGCTTATTTTAATTTCTTCATTAGACTATACGAGAACGAGAAGCTCATGATATGTCAACCTCCCTATTCTTACTTAAATCACATCCTTCTTCAAAAGGCAAATAAAAGCCAGACAGTGACGCCCGCCTCTCCATCCGTTATTTTTAACAATGCATTGAGAAATAAAAAAATAGTTTATATTTTGGAATCGTTCCTCACCAAAGACAAGGATTCTAAGATAATAGATCGGCGCTTTCCGTTGGCCTATCCAGCACATTAGATAATTCCATCAAATTCGGTGTTTGACAGATCAACATACCCCCAACCAATTCGCTCAACTTGGGTCTTTGCGTCGCTCGGCGCCTTGGCAGCCGTTCCTCTAAAATAACAAAGAGATAAGCCATTTTTTCGCAGATATATTTCAAAGAAAATTTTTAAAAACAATAACTTATATGCTTTTCTAGTACGTCATTTCCAGCTCTCCCAGCTTCTCATCTTTTCCTGTATCGCAACCTTCGAGAGCCGCTACCAGAAATCTTCCCACGGTGAATTGCGCAGCTTCTAACTCCCTATTCCAAATCCCCTCATCATGTCCTAGCTGCTCAGGTCGTACAACTTGCTTAGGTATTTCATTGGGCGGAACTTTCTCAAAAAGAGCTTTTACTCTTGCTTTAACGGGAATCGCCGTAAAAGTTATTGGTTTCTTTTTTACTTTGATATATCTTACCGACATGGGAACCTCTATTTGAACGGGTTGGTTCCCTACTTTCCTAAGTTAATCCTGTAATTTCAATAAAATTCTTACTTACGCAGCAGGTCTTATGGCCTCATTTTCATAAATTTTTCTCTTCATCTTCCGTTAACTTATCCATAATTATAATAAAAGTAGGAACAATTTTTGCGCCAACGTTGTCCGGTAAACCGCCATAAGGGGAATTGCATCAAATGCAAAAAACAGGTAGGAAAAGAGAAACAATGACCAACACCCCCTGGACATGTCAAGGAAATGGGATATCCTAAAACAAGGATAAGAATGAATGGCGACCCAATTACGGACTTTAAACACAGTTGAGAGTCCTTATGATGAAGAGGTTTCGATGAGTCAAAAAAACCAGTCTGCGCCTGAGCTGATCAAATGCTATGAGCAAATGCTCCTTATCCGTCGTTTTGAAGAACGGGCCGGCCAGCTCTATGGTATGGGGCTTATCGGAGGGTTTTGTCACCTTTATATCGGCCAGGAAGCCGTCATCGTGGGCTTACAGGGGTGCGTCCAGCCTCAAGATACGGTAATTACAGGCTATCGGGACCATGGCCATATGCTGGCGTGTGGTATGGATCCCAAGGGCGTCATGGCGGAATTAACGGGGCGTGCATCCGGTTATTCCCGGGGCAAAGGAGGATCCATGCACATGTTCAGCCGCGAAAAAAACTTTTTCGGTGGACATGGCATCGTCGGGTCCCAGGTTTCCCTCGGAACAGGAATGGCTTTTGCCCATAAATACAAGCAAGACAAGGGAGTTTGCATGACCTATATGGGTGATGGGGGCATCAACCAGGGCCAAGTTTATGAATCATTCAATATGGCGGCTTTATGGAAGCTGCCAGTCGTTTATATCGTTGAAGACAACGGGTATGCCATGGGAACGTCCGTTGCGCGTGGTTCGGCCAGTGGCGCATTTCACAAGAGAGGGGAAGCTTACGGCATTCCTGGACGGGTTATTGATGGCATGGACTTATTCGCTGTTCAAGAAGCCGGCGCCTGGGCTTTGGATTATGCACGCAAAGGAAATGGCCCTGCCCTTCTTCATGTGAAAACATACCGTTACCGGGGACACTCTATGTCGGATCCGGCTAACTACCGCACAAAGGAAGAAGTTGAAAAGGTGCGTCACGAGCATGATCCGATCGAAACCTTCCGCCAGCATATTTTAAGTAAAAAGGTTGCCACGGAAGATGCTCTTAAAAGGGTTGAAAAGCAGGTAAAAGATAGTGTGGCAGCAGCTGCCGCTTTCGCGCAAGAATCACCTGAACCGGAAGCTGCTGAGTTATATACGGACGTATTGATCTAAGGAACGTACCCATGACACAAACATTAACGGTTCGGGAAGCCCTGCGGGATGCCATGGCGGAAGAGATGCGCCGGGACGCCAACGTCTTTTTGATCGGGGAAGAAGTTGCCCAATACCATGGCGCTTATAAAGTTAGCCAGGGTTTATGGGAAGAATTTGGCGACAAGCGCGTTGTCGATACGCCCATCACGGAGCATGGCTTTGCCGGTCTTGGCGTTGGCGCCGCTTTCATGGGACTAAAGCCTATTGTTGAATTTATGACTTTTAATTTCTCCATGCAAGCCATTGACCAGATCATTAATTCCGCCGCAAAAACTCTCTATATGTCAGGCGGACAAATGGGTTGCCCGATCGTTTTTCGGGGGCCAAACGGGGCTGCAGCACGGGTAGGC
>CAYRJJ010000031.1:9217-15532 GCA_964424515.1 uncultured Candidatus Finniella sp.
AGGCGCCCAACATTCCCAATGTTTTGCCAGCTGGTACGCCCATTGCCCTGGCCTTAAAGTTGTTTCTCCCTATTCGGCAGCCGATGCGAAAGGATTGCTTAAATCCGCGATTCGGGACCCCAACCCGGTCATTTTTTTGGAAAATGAGTTGATATATGGCCGGAGCTTTGATGTTCCAACAGATGAAGACTACCTCATTCCCCTTGGGAAAGCAGCGGTCGTACGCCCGGGAAAGGACGTCACCATCACAGCTTTTTCCATTACAGTCGGGTATGCCCTGGCAGCGGCGGAACGCCTGGCGGAACAAGGCATTGACGCAGAAGTCATTGATTTACGCACCATTCGCCCTCTGGACCTCGAAACCATCGTGCGGTCCGTTCAAACGACAAACCGGCTGGTGAGCGTGGAAGAAGGCTGGCCTTTTGCCGGTATCGGTTCGGAAATCTGCACCATGATTTGCGAAGAAGCTTTCGATTTTCTGGACGCCCCTCCTGCCCGGGTTACCGCCGAAGATGTCCCCTTGCCTTATGCTGCAAATTTAGAGAAACTAGCCTTACCAAGTGTTGAGAAAATTATGAGCGCAGTGAAGAGCGCGTGTTATAAATAATTACCTTTCCCCTCGCAATGGCAAAATAGTGGGATAGGGTAAAAGCAAGTGAACTAAGAGTATACTGTTAAATTTAAGGAATCCAGCTTATGCCCATTACAATCCTTATGCCTGCCCTCAGCCCGACCATGACCGAAGGGAACCTTGTCAAATGGCTAAAAAAAGAAGGCGACTCCATTAAAGCTGGCGATATTATTGCTGAAATTGAAACAGATAAAGCGACAATGGAAGTCGAAGCGGTGGATGAAGGGACTTTGGGACGGATTACAGTTCCTGCAGGAACAGAAAAAATTTCCGTTAATACAGTCATTGCCCTTCTTTTAGAGGAAGGCGAAGATGCAGCAGCCCTGGAGCAAGCAACTGTTTCTTATCCTGAAAAAAGTAAAGAGGCCCCTACGCAGCCTCCTGCGGCTCTTTCCCCTACAACCGCCCCCTCCCCTTCCCAACAGACGGCAAGGGGAGGCGATCGTGTTTTTGCAAGCCCTCTCGCCCGCCGTCTGGCGGAACAGACGAACGTTGATCTGCAAACCATCTCTGGCAGTGGCCCCCATGGGCGCGTCATTAAATTTGATGTGGAGAATGCGGCAAAAACGCCTGCTAAAACAACCAGCCCTGTTTACGCGGAATCCAGCTATTTTGACACCCCCCTCAATAACATACGCAAAATAACAGCAAAACGGTTGACTGAATCAAAACAGGAAATCCCTCATTTTTACCTGACAGTGGATTGTACGCTGGATACTCTCTTGCAATTGCGGTCAGATCTCAATGACCGTATGGAGCCAGAGAAGCTTTCCGTTAATGATTTTATTATCCGCGCCGTGTCGTTGTCGTTAATTAAGGTACCCGAAGCCAATGTCTCCTGGCAAGAAACAAGCTTACGTCAATACCAGTCTGCCGATATCGCTGTTGCCGTCGCCATTCCAGGGGGTCTGGTAACCCCGATTATCCGTTCCGCCCACCATAAAACTTTAAAGGAACTTTCCCGTGAAATGAAATCTTTGGCCGCAAAAGCCAGGGCCGGTAAGTTAGCCCCTGAAGAATTCCAGGGGGGAACCTTCACCATTTCCAACCTTGGCATGTATGGCATTAAACACTTCAGCGCCATCATTAACCCCCCCCAGGCTTGTATTTTGGCAGTTGGCATGGGTGAACAGCGCCCCATCATCCGTAATGGGCAAATTCAGGCCGCCATGCAAATGACGTGCACCTTGTCTGTTGACCACCGCGCTGTTGATGGCGCCGCTGGTTCTACTTTCCTGACCACCTTTAAGGAATTCATCGAAGACCCCTTAAGGCTCCTGGTGTAGGATTGCAAGCTCCTCACGCCCAATGTTTCCGCCATATATTTTACGATCAACTGAGAGAAAAACTTTTGTTTCTCTGTACGCTCTCTGTCCCTAAAGTTTGCTCCACACAGGGATAGAACAGCAATTCCCGCTGAGCAAAAAAAACCTTGATATGGCTTGATCCTAAAAAATATTTTTCGCACACCTTATGGATTGAAAAAGAGATAATTTTGTGTAAACTGACGATGAGATGGATTTTATCCCTGAGTCCATGCCTCAAAAACACCCATAAATTGAGGTGGTACTTTTTTATACCTTTTTTCTAAGCCTATTTTTTTATACATCTTCAGCGGGAATTGCTGGGGATAGAAGACATAACTTGAAGAGAATCTTGTTATATCTTTACAATGTAAGCAATAGCCCCCCGAAGGAGGGACGAGAGACATATAGCTTTGAAAGCCCCTATATGTTGTGCTAGCTTTGTACCATGGAATATGATGTTCAAATAACGGAAATCACGCTCGTTATTGTAGCAGCTCTGGCGGGCGGCTTGGGGCTTGCGCGTCTCAAGCAACCCCCCATTTTGGGGTATATTCTGGCGGGAATCTTGTTGGGACCCTCTGGCATGGGCTTAATTCAATCCCGCGAACAAGTTGGCTTACTAGCTGAGCTTGGCGTCTTACTCCTTCTTTTTGTCGTTGGCATGGATTTAAGTTTACGTACCTTTAAAAAGGTGTGGGTGGTCAGTACGCTTTGCACGGTTTTTCAGATCGCTGCAAGCATCGTCATTACGGGGCTTCTGGCCAAGCTTTTTGGATGGTCCTTTGGTCTTTCTTTACTTTTAGGGTTTGTCTTGTCCCTGTCTTCTACGGCCGTCGTCGTTAAGATGCTTGAAAGTATTGGAGAAATGAGAACAGAAACGGGTCAGATGGCAATTGGGGTGCTGATTGCCCAAGACTTGGCTATCGTTCCCATGATTCTCATTTTGCGCAACCTGGACAGGCCATGGTACGATCCAGCCCTCATTTTCAAGATTGTTTTATCAATTGGTTTGATTGCTGGATTAATCATTTATTTGAGCCGCAAACAGCGCGTGCGCCTTCCCTTGACGCAAATTATTGCAGGGGACAAGGATTTGACGCCCTTGGCAAGCCTGACTTTCTGTTTTGCGGCGGCTGCTATCTCCGGGCTAATTGGCTTGTCTGCCGCTTATGGGGCTTTTCTGGCCGGCCTGGTTTTGGGAAACACCCATGAGCGTCTCATTATGCTAGAGACGACGAAGCCGATACAAAGCATTTTGATGATGGCCTTTTTCTTGTCCATTGGATTGCTGCTGGATACGAGCTTCATTTGGCAGCATCTGGGTACCGTCTTTTTGCTTTTACTTATTTTGACGATTGGCAAAACGGCTATCAATATAACGATTTTGCATCTGTTACGGCTGCCTTGGTCCCAGGCGTTCATCATTGGGGTTGTTTTGGCCCAGTTAGGGGAGTTTGCCTTTTTATTATCCACTGTTGGCCATGAAACCCATATTATTAATGACTTTGGTGAAAAACTCATTATTGCCCTCACGGTTTTATCCTTGGCGCTCAGCCCTCTCTGGTTGGCGGTAGCCCGTCATTTGCATAACTTTGCAGACAGCGCCACGATTAACTTGCCTGGTATCCTCAATTTATTGTGCAGCCGGGAAGTGGGTATATTGTGCCGCGTAATGCGCAAGCCGCTTCCAAAATTAGATCATGAAGCAAGCTTAAAAAATAAAGATGGCGATCCTAAAACCTGATTTTTCCCTTGAACGTCTCCACCCCTTGCCTGTTGTTGGCATTGATGAAGCAGGTTGTGGCCCGTGGGCGGGGCCTGTTGTTGCAGGGGCTTTTATCTTTCTCCAGCCTGATGAGGTGGATAACTGTATTTTATCCCTTATTCACGATTCCAAACAACTTTCACCGGCGCGGCGGGAAAAAGCATATGCCCAATTGGTTCGTCTTGCGACGGTTCATTTTGGCATCGGCCAGGCATCCGTTGAAGAAATTGACCGCCTGAATATTGGCCAGGCGACCCGTTTAGCCATGCAACGCGCCGTAAGCCAGTTGGGGATTCTCCCCGCGGCGGCCTTAGTTGATGGTATCCGCAAACCCGATTTGCGTTGTCCCGTAACGCCTGTGATTAAAGGGGACCAGATCAGCTATTCAATCGCTGCTGCCTCTATTATCGCGAAAGTGACCCGCGACCGTATCATGGCGGAACTGGATCAGGACTATCCCTTGTATGGATGGGCTAAAAATGCAGGTTATGGCACAGCCCGTCACCAGGAAGCCTTAATCCTCCATGGGGTTACGCCGCATCATCGGCGTTCTTACGCTCCCATTGCTAAACTGTTATGAGAAGCCTGATCAATTAACTACGCCCACTTTCGGAAATGGGAAGGCTTGCCAATGTAATACCCTTGCAAGTAGCTAACATGTTCTTGGCCTAGGATGGTTGCGGTTTGGGCATCTTCTATCCCCTCGGCAACGCATTTAATGCCATGGTGTTGAGTCAGCGCCATAATAGCCCGGATAAACTGGATATTGCTGGAATCTGGCTTTAAATCCTTCACAAACTGGGCATCAATCTTAACAGTTTGAATGAGATCAGATTTTAAATGGATAAGAGACATATAGCCTGCGCCAAAATCATCAATGGATACATGACAGCCGAGATCCCGCAACTGGGTGATAAATTGAACGGATTCATCGATATCCTGAAAAACGGATGTTTCAGTCAACTCAACCATGAGGCGTCCCCGGAAATCAGGACGGGCTGTCATGTGCGCTTTTAGCGTATGTAACCATTGAGGATCACTAGCCGTAATAGCAGAGACATTAATGGCTAATTGCAGATGGCGGTCATTCATCAATTCTTCAATGGCCAGCTGTTGTATCTTTTGATCAATCAACTGAATAAGCCCTATTTTCTCGCACTGGGAAATGAATGCCGCTGCAGGCACAATCTGTCCTTCTTGGTCGAGGATACGCGCCAGGCACTCATAATAGTAAAGTTGCCGGGAGTTGCTATCCACAATAGGCTGAAAAGCTAAAAATAAACGATTATCCAAAATGGCTTGATGGATGAGAGGGATAAAATTGGCTTGATTGCCTGAAAGAGCTTCTGGAGGGCCAAGAGCGGTTGAACGCATCATTTTAAGCCGGCGTAAAGAATTTTTTGCGAGTTGAATTTCGTGCTCAAAAGCTTTAATAGCTTGATTCAGGGGACCCGCTTGAAGAGAAGATCCCCGTACAATAGTTAAAGCGCCTTCCAAAGAACCTAATATTTGGACGCTGCGACGATGGAGAACACTTTGCAGGATATATTGCGTCCATTGAAGGAGGGAGTCATCGCAATCGTCGAGGCATATTAACCAGGAATCTTGAGAAAACCGGATAATTGTATCCGTAATGCGCACATTCTTTTTTAAAACAGGATATAATTGGGAAGTAGCCTTTGCAATGTAACTTTGCTCTTCGTTCATATGGTCCAGCACGACAACGATAAAACCATATTGTTTGCGAAAACGGGCTGCATAATTTAGTACGTCATCGATGGATGCCGAAAAAGAACTGGATAATGTGCTTATTGTCATGGTATTAACAGTTGTTCAACCTTTCCGTTCTAGAATAAATGATGAAAGATTAATAATGTTTGAACGTTAGGGCTTGCCATTATCAAAAGAGTCATATATTTTTGTGGCTTATAATTTATAATTTAGTTTTTTAAATGGATTGAATATTATGGAAAAAAAGATTCCCATGACGGAAAAGAGCTATCTTCAGCTTCAAGAAGAGCTTCGTCACCTCAAGCAAATTGAGCGGCCGGCTGTTATTCGCGCTATTGCGGACGCCCGTGAACATGGTGATTTGTCTGAGAATGCGGAATATCATGCAGCCAAGGACCGTCAAGGTTTTATTGAGGGGCGCATCGCTGAACTCGAAGGTAAAATCAGCCTTGCGGATGTGATTGATGTTTCCAAGCTTTCAGGGACCCATATTAAGTTTGGCGCAACCATTACCTTGATTGACGAAGACACGGCGGAAAACCATATGTATCAAATTGTTGGGGGTGATGAAGCTGATATCCGTAAAGGAAAGCTATCCATTACGTCGCCATTAGCCCGCGCTTTAATTGGAAAAACCGTTGGCGATATGGTTGAAGTCACAGCGCCGAGCGGAGGTCGGGCTTATACTGTTTTAAAAGTTGAGTTTAAATAAAGATTGCTTTGAACTGTTCGTAAAAGAGAGCCGCTGCGTAAGTTGCAATTTTAAGAAAACTGTAGGAAAGCAGGAGACTCCCATGAATAGGAAGTGTCTCCATGCCGATAAACTATATCAAAATAAAAAAGAAGCCAGCAACTTTTAACCGTTTGTTTGGCGTATCCGT
>CAYRJJ010000032.1:0-15470 GCA_964424515.1 uncultured Candidatus Finniella sp.
AATAGCCTTCCACCTCCTTATATCATACTTAGCGTTCTTTTGTTAGATGTCTCAATATTTGATCAAATAACTGATTACAAGATAGTATAAGAATTGAGCTTTTTCATTAAGTAATTTTTTATGTCCATAATGACGTCATCTCCTTTAAGATAATCCGGATAAATAAAATAATTTTTAAGGGGTTTATCTTTAATATCTGGTAAGATATTTTTAAGGTCAGAATTTTTAATAATCCTGAATTCTTCATAGCTTCCAACGATACCAATGCCTTTTTCCGCAGCTCTAATCAAGCTTTCAATAGAATTCGATATATAAACGGGATTATGTAATTCGCCTTCCGGCATCCCCAAAGTTAAAATCCAGTTTATATCCCGATAATAAGGGTGTGTTTCGGGCTGAGGAAAGGCAATAATATAATGGTTAACTAAGTCATTCACTGTTTGGGGTTCCCCGTAAATCCTGATATAGTCAACGCTTGCATAGAGTCTTTTTTCTACGCTAAACAAAGACTCATACTGCACGCCCTCTGTCTTTTTCTCTATGAGTCGTGGATCAAGGGGTTGAATAGCAATATCCACATCATTTAAAATAATATCCGTTGAATAATCATCGGCAACCATTTCAAAAGAAATATGAGGGTTTCTCAGAGTATAATCCAGGATAAGATCACTGAGTATATAAGCAGCAAGAGCGTGAGTTGTCGCAATCCGAACTTTACGCTTTTGTTCACCTCCTGCTTGCACGTAGCTATGACCGCAAAATCCTTTAACTTCCAGGAAAAAAGGAGCAACAATTTTTAACAACTCTTCCCCTTTACGCGTCAGAGCAATGTCCCCTGCCTTCCGCACTAATAAAGGGCATCCGACTTGCTTCTCAAGGATTTGGATTTGGCGCGTTAAAACGCTCTGATCAATGTCGGCTAATCGCGCTGCTTTTGTAAAACTGCCGGATTTGGCAATATGGTAGAAAAGCTTTGCTTTATTCCAGTCGAAGTCCTTAAAATTGGACGCGGTGATAAGCTTGTTTTTGATCGCCATAACACTAATATCCTTCCCTATGCCTCAAAGGTGTTAACCATCAATATTTTAAATATAATTCTCTTTGTTATAAAATATAATATTATTCATCTTTTTATTTATTCTAAAAAAACATTCAATAAGATTTAAAATCAATTTTTCAATATGATAATTTTTAATTCAAGGAAATTATTATAATAAAAACACCTTTATTTTATAACCTTCCAAAGGTTAATGAGCATGCTAAGTTACATCCGTATCATGCATAACAGAATTAACCTAAACCGTATATAGACAGGTTTTTTAGAGTTTACAAGTCTAAAGATGATTTTAGTTTTATCACAAGCTTCTTTAAAGAAATAAATAATACAAAAAATGTAGAATTTTTTCTCCTGGAGGCTGATCCTGTAAATTCCCTGCAACTGGTAATCTTTGAGACGAACAGGATCATTCATGTCTGCCATCCCCTCTTGATTCTGCCGATTCTGGTCAAAAAGGCGTATAATGCCAAACTGTAGAAAGAAATAAAGCCGCATACTGTCTTTTTACCTGCTGGACTCTCCGAAACGCTTTGTTAATTTTGGCATATCGTTATCTCCAAAGTTTTAGCAGAATACCTTGGAAAACCCTAGTTTTCCTAAAAAATTGAATGGGGCTGTAGTGGATTCTAAGTATCTCCATCAACGAAAGAATGAATTATTTTATAAATTTCATCATTTTTTATCCCCTTCTCCCTTCTTCTCTTGGTACACTCCCTTTCATGAAGATCATAACAACAAATACGCAACTCCTGGATTTCTGCCACCCTCTTCTGGCATCTAAGACGCCCTTAGCGATCGGCATTGATACGGAATTTGTTCGGGAGCGAACCTATTGGCCAAAACTTTGTCTCATTCAAATGACAAGCCCCCTCTCAAACTCTGGTGAACCCGTTCTTATTGACCCCCTGGCCGGGCTGGATCTCAATCCTTTTCAGGCTTTGCTTGCTGCCTCTCATATTACAAAGGTTATTCACTCTGCCCGTCAGGACATAGAAATATTTTGGCATGAATGGCGCACCATCCCTAAAAATTTTTTTGATACGCAAGTTGCCGCCATGGTCTGCGGCGTAGGAGACGGGATTGGATATAGCGCTTTAGTCAAAGTCCTTTTTGATTGCGAACTGGAGAAAGACTCCCAATACACCGACTGGTCCCGCCGCCCCTTAACAGAAAAGCAGGTGACTTATGCCTTGACAGATGTCGCCTATCTTCTTCCCGCCCTGGATCACTTATCCCAACGGCTGACCCAATTAAACCGCTGGGACTGGATGGCGGATGACCTGGCCACCCTTCTCAACCCTTTAACCTATGAGGTGGATCCTCAGCATGCCTGGTTACGCATCCACTCTCATCGCCACAAGCCTCAAAATCTAGCCCTTATGCAAGATATATGCGCCTGGAGGGAAGCCCATGCCATCCGCCTAAATGTAAACCGGGGGCGCCTTTTACGGGATGAATGTATTCTCAAGATTGGAATCAACCTTCCTAAAACGGTCGAGGCGCTCAAGATTATGGCGGACTCTCCCATCTTGACGGCATCCTTAGCGGAAGAGCTGTTCATGCTCTATCAAGCAGCGCTTGAACGGCCACGCGAATTATGGCCCCCAGCGCCAAAAAAGCATGTGTTGTCACCGCTTGCCCGCCAACGTCTGGCGGTTTTGCGGGATAAATTGAATGAGGTTACGGAAAATCTCAATGTCCCTGCCCGCCTCATTGCCCCAAAAAATGACCTGCTTGCTTTGGCGGAAGATCAACGGGAAGGTAACCGCATCCTGACAGGGTGGCGCTATGAGGTATTTGGACATATGGTGGAAGAAATCTTTTATTCTTTAATCGAAGATTGATGTGAAAGATAAAAGATTGATGTGAAAGATAAAATTTGTTTTGGCATAGGAAATTTTCTTAAAAACTTATAATAGACGTGCTGCGTAAGTATGGAGTGAAGGCGTAAGAATCGGTTGTGTAGCGCCCCTAACCCCCTTACCAGCTCATGTCGAAGCAAACCCATTTTTAAAATTAACAATCCCTGCAACGATCTTGAACTTAATGTCGTATCGTTTACGCTTATTCCGATACCGATCAGCTAAAATTCTAAAGGTTTTGATGTCTCCTAAAATAGGCTCTACAACAAGGCGTATTTTTAGAAACGGAAGCGCAGAAAACCGCCTTTTGCAGTCCAAAAGCCGATCATTGATAATACGCCCTAAAATAAACGCAGGGAAGCAAGGATATTCCCTCAAAATCTTGCCCTTATTTGGGAGCATCAACTTGATCGTTTCAGGAAGGCTTAACATCTGAAAGAAGGCATAATTTTGGATTTTACCCCGTTACCGGAAAGATTTTAAGAATGTCTGCGCGGGAAACTTCTTTAATTTGTTCCGCCTTCAAGTCACCTAAAGAAAAAGGACCATACGTTACCCGAAGCAACCGGTTAACCCGTAGGCCAAGGTAAGCCAAAACTTTACGAATTTCGCGGTTCTTCCCCTCATAAAGCGTCATGAAAAGCCACGTATTCGAGCGCCTATGCCTATTATCCACCTGTGAACCCTTCATAACTTCCGCCTCAATAGGGCCGTAGGTTACGCCATCAATCGTAACGCCATGGATGAGATCAGCTAAAGAAGCTTCATCCACACTACCATAGACGCGAACCTGATAAGACCGCGCCCACCTGTTTGAAGGTAGTTCCGCATGCCGGGCCAGTTCCCCATCATTGGTCAACAAGATCAACCCTTCCGAGTTTAAATCCAGCCGTCCAATTGAAATGACGCGCGGCAAGGAAGAAGGAAGCGCCCCAAAAATCGTGGGACGGCCTTGAGGGTCATGATGCGTCGTCAATAAACCGGGCGGCTTGTGATATACCCAAATCCGGGAAGCTGGAGCCTCATTCAAGGGCTTTCCATCCACCAGAATTTGCATCTTGTCCGTTACCACCATTGCTGGCGTCGTCAAAATTTCCCCGTCAATGGCCACACGACCGTCAAAAATCCATCGTTCGGCTTCCCGGCGGGAACAAAGCCCCACTCGCGCCATGCGCTTGGCGATACGTTCCCCTTGAGATATAAAAGTCATTGACCTGCTGCCTGGATGAAACCGGTAAAGATTTTTTTGTCAGCTTCGCTCACATGGTATTCCGGGTGCCATTGGACGCCCAAACAAAACGTGCGCCGAGGGTCTTCAATCCCCTCAATGACGCCATCCCCTGCCATCGCATTGATGCGAAACCCTTCGCCCAAGGTTTTAATAGCTTGATGGTGAGCCGTATTGACAGAAATTTTTCCTTCACTCATCACAAGGTTAACCAGGCGATGCAGCAGCGTATTTTCATAAACCTGAATATCGTGGCCCGGCCCTGTCCGGGGATGCGGTTGCTCATGGGCCAAACAGTTTGGTACTTCATCGGGAATATGTTGAATCAGCGTCCCGCCCAAAACCACGTTCAGGAGCTGCATGCCGCCGCAAATCCCCAATATTGGCTTTTCGAGTTTATGGGCTAACTGCATCAGGCGCCATTCAAATGTCGTGCGTTGCTGTTTTGTTATCACCGTCTCATGACGATGATCAACGCCATAAAGAGCCGGATCAATGTCAAAAGCTCCGCCTGTAAAAATAAAACCATCCGCCAGGGAAGCATACTCTTCCGCTAATTCCGCATGATGAGGCACGGGCAGCGGGATCCCCCCCGCTTCCAGAATGGCCTCACAATAGTTCTGGCGTAATGCATACCAGGGCATTGTTGAATACCTGCCAGGAGATTCAGCATCCAGGGTTATAGCGATTAAAGGTTTATGCATCATCAAAGTAATCCTTTTTTCCAGTTTTTCCAGGGCGTGTCCTCAATTGAAGGATTTTGTGGCGAACATGGCGGGTTTTGAGAACCGTATCGCAAGAATACATCAAGACGTATTTTTAGAAACGGAAGCGCAGAAAACCGTCATTTGCAGTCCAAAAGCCGAATATTGATGGCACGCCCTAACGAAAATGACTCCTGTTAAGGCGGCTTGGGATAGGTGCGCGGATATTCACCGGGTTCCAGCGGTTCCACGGGCCCTTTTTTCCCACAAGCCCCCAGGATAATACCTACAATAATTAATATAACATATTGGCTCATCAAGCCTATCCTACATAAGAAGCTTCTTCCAGTTCTAACAGGCATCCAAAAGTATCCTTTGGGTGCATAAAAACAATGGGCAGACCATGGGCCCCCGGTTTTGGTTGATTGAGAACACGAATGCCACCCCTCTTTAAAACCTCGGCAGAGGCTTGAACGTCTTTGACTTCAAAACACAGGTGATGCAATCCCCCTGCCGGATTTTTAACCAAGTATCCAGCAATAGGTGAATTTTCACCCAACGGCGCTAAAAGTTCAAGTTTCGTATTCGGAAGATACACAAAAACAGATGTCACGCCATGTTCTTTCAAATCAACAGGCGCAGATATTTCCGCCCTTAAAACATCCCGGTAAAATGCCGCCGCAGCTTTTAAATCGGGTACAGCAATCGCAACGTGATTCAATCGACTCAGCATTTAAGCCTCTTGTATAACTGGCGCAACATACCACCCATAAAATTTCCGAAACCAGCAGTTAAAGTTATACCCTGACCAAGTGTACCTCCGTCAGCGGCTTCTTGCCTAGACGGCTATTCACAACACGACGGATGCCCACCCGTAAAGCCTCAAGGCGCGCCTCATCATTTTTTTGCGTTTCATTCAGGATTTGACGGATAGCCCGGTTGATGTCCCGCGCAAGGTCATCCTTTTCTTCCCCGGCTTCCGCAACGCCTAACATTGTCAGTTGCGCAGGACGCGCCGGCTGTCCAGCCTTATCAAGCGCAATGGTTGCTAAAATGGTTCCTTGAACAGAAAGGCGAAACCGGTCCCGCAACACCAAGCTACCCATGGGAATGAGCCGGTTCCCATCTATGCCCAGGCGTCCGGTGGGAACTTGATCAATAATCTTCGGCAGACCAGAAGCAAGGTGGATTAAGGTTCCATTTTCTGGAATAACCGCTTTTGGAATGCCACATTCCAGGCCAAGAGCGGCTTGAGCCTGGAGATGACGGGCCTCCCCATGAACCGGAACTAAAATTTGAGGACGAACCCAGGCGTACATTTGGCGCAATTCATCCCGCGCCGGGTGGCCAGAAACATGGATATCTTCCTCATGGGCCGTAATAACTTTTATACCCCGAAGGACAAGCCGGTTTTGCAATGCGCTAATGCTGCGCTCATTCCCTGGAATCATCCGGGAAGAAAAAATGACCGTGTCCCCTGCATCGAGGTGAATAGCGGGATGTTGATCCAGGGCAATCCGAGCCAGGGCGGAGCGGGGTTCCCCCTGGGAACCCGTTGCGATCAACAAAACTTTATCCCGCGGCAAACCTTCCGCCCCCTCTTCATCAAGAAAGGGGGGAAGATCTTTCAAATAACCATTTTGGCGTGCGGCTTCTTCCATGCGGATTAAAGACCGTCCTACCAGAACAGGTTGACGGCCATTGACGCGCGCCGCAATTGCAGCTGTCTCTAGCCTTGCCACATTGGAGGCAAAACAAGCCACGGCAACCCGGCCTTCGGGATGACGGCCAACAAGATCCATGAGTTCAGTACGAACGCCTTCCTCTGAACCCGATGTTCCTTCGGTAAAAACATTGGTAGAATCACACACCATGGCGAGGATACCCTGGTCACCTAACTCCACTAGCCGCGTATGGTCTGTTACCTGTCCGACAAGAGGGTTTCCGTCTATCTTCCAATCCCCGGTATGAAGGATCGTTCCCAGAGGCGTCGTAACCGCAATAGCATTGGGTTCCGGGATTGAATGCGTCAATGTGATGAATTCAAGAGAAAATTTACCAACCTGCACAACGCCTGAAAGAGGGACTTCGATGATAGGAACCTGTTTGCCCCAAGGTTGATCTTTGAGCTTTTGACGCAAAATACTCGCCGTAAAGGGAGTGGCATATACAGGACATTGCAAGAGAGGCCAAAGATAAGGAACGGCGCCCACATGGTCTTCATGAGCATGGGTAATGATTAACCCGGCAAGGGACTCCCGCCGTTGCGCAATGAAAGCAGGATCGGGCGTAATGACATCAATGCCAAGCCGGTCTCCAAAGGTGATGCCCAGATCAACCATGAGCCACTGCCCATCATGGCCAAAAAGGTTCAGGTTCATGCCAATTTCACCAGCGCCCCCTAAAGGAAGAAACCAAAAATCCTGTTTTGTCGGTTTATATGTCACGAAAATTTTTTACCTAAAATTAAGTTTGCGCATCGGGTACAAAAGCCCTTATTCCTTAAATAAGCGGTTAACCCACTCATTACAAGCGTTTTAATATGCAAAATTCAGGTTTTTGCGTGTGGAGTGTCTCCGGCTATTTACCTGTCCTCTTATGGGAAGGGATAACAACAGCCCAAAAGCCTCATGAAATCTCCGCTGACATAAGCTTCTGGATAGAACCATTTTCCCTTTTGAGCAGGAGCGCCCCTTCCGGGCTTATATCTACAAATTGGCCGTTCATTTCTTTATTACCAACTAGTATGGTCATATTTTGCCCCAGGCCATAGGCCCGTTGCTTCCACATTTCGCAAATGGGATCAAACCCCTCCTGTTTCCAAACATGATAATAACGCTTAATTTGTTCAAGAAGCTCAGAAAATATAACCTCCTTGATGAGATTTAATTTTGTATGGCGCTTGAGAGCCGTGACGGGATAAGCGGGATGATCGGGGGCTGAATTAATATTAATCCCTATGCCGACTACGCAAGCCTCTGCTAACTGCCTCCCCCGGGATTCCGTTTCAATCAAAATACCAGCCATTTTCCGCCCTTGAAAAAGAAGGTCATTAGGCCATTTGTAATATAATAATTCCGGCGCAGTTAAGAAAGGCAAAATCGTTTGCCCGACGGCTACCGCCATCACGAAAGAAAGTTGGCTTGCCTGGATTAAAGAACACCGGGGAGTCAAAAGAAGGGAACAATACAGATTACCCGGTTCAGATACCCATATACGGCCCCGCCGCCCGCGTCCGGCTGTTTGACGTTCCGCGCGGACAACCGTTCCCTCACCAGCGCCTTGCGCCAAAAGCGATTTTACCTGATCATTTGTACTTCCAACAACAGGATAATCATAAATAATAAAATTCAGCAAAAACTGCTCCTATCTCAGGCGGCTAGGCTCCTTAAGGGCGGGATCTCCGTTCATGCCCGTACCTGGTAATATATTAGTCAAATAAGGAAAGAGCAGCCTCATTGGCCACTTTAATAAGGGGACCGGGAACAATAAATATCCACATAAGCCCGGCCACGGTTCCCAGCAAAACAAAAATCATTGCCGGCTCCCTTCGGTATGTCCGGTAATGCTCCGTCCAGCGTTCTAAATCAGGTTCATCCATGAGAATCGCTTTAATAATCCAGAGGTAATAAGCGGCCGCTACCACACTCGTTAAAACGCCCATGATGGCTAAAAGGTAGAAATGACCCATTATCGCAGCCTTAAAAATATATAGTTTCCCTAAAAAGCCAGCTAAGGGAGGAATACCCGCCATGGAAAATAGTAAGAAACTTAAAATAAAGGCTGTTCCCGGATAAACGCGAACAAGTCCTTTCAGATCTTCAATGGTATCGGTTTCCTGGCTTCGGCGCGTAATGTTCAGTAAGCAAGCAAATACCCCAACAACCATAATCAGGTACAATAAAATGTATAAGGTACTGGCCGTCACGCCTTCCTCTGTACCGACAACAATGCCGATTAAAGCATACCCCATATTCCCGATTGCGCTATAAGCCAGGAGGCGCTTGATATTACGCTGCATCAGGGCGCCAAAAGCCCCCAAGATCATCGAAGCGATAGCAATAATAGCCAGAAACATCTGCCATTGAGGCAGTATACTTAAAAAAGGCGAGATCAGAACCCGGGTGATCAGCGCAAATCCAGCTACCTTCGGGGCGGAAGCTATAAAGGTTGTAATAGAAGTCGGCGCCCCTTCATAGACATCTGGCGTCCACATGTGGAAAGGGACTGCGGAAATCTTAAAGACAAGCCCGGCTATCAAAAAAACCAACCCAAACATCATGGGTAAAGAGCCAACCTTCGTTTCTTTCAAAATAGTGGCCATTGCATCAAAATTCGTGGTTCCCATATAACCATACATTAAGGAGCAACCATAGAGGAGCAAGCCTGTGGACAAAGCCCCCAAAACAAAATACTTCATACCTGCCTCAGAAGCTTTCACATTGTCCCGGCGCAAAGCTGTCAAGACATATAGACTTAAGCTTTGCAGCTCAAGTCCCATAAATAAACTGATCAAGTCATTGGCTGAGATCATAACCATCATTCCGACAACCGCAAACAAGATGAGTATGGGATATTCATATTGGGCAATATCTTCGGAGGCTAAAGACTTCCGACTGATCATCAACACAACAAGAGCTGAAGCGAGAACAAGGGACTTCATTAAAACCGAAAAGGCATCACTAACAAAGGCCCCTTGAAAAGCCACGTCACGAACCGTTGGCGTCGCGCATACCATGATAAGGACCGCAGCTAACGCAATTTTAGATATAAGCATAACGCGATGAAAAGCATACTCCCCCCGGAATAGTCCCAATATTAAGAGAATAAAGGCTGTTCCCAACAGGACCATTTCCGGAAAAATAAGGGTAAAGTCTATTGTTTCAAAAGCGAGGTTCATAAAGGTTCCCCCAACAAAGACCAACAGGCAGGGGTTAGGGTCGCAACTTTTTGTATCTCCCTTCCCTCTACAGGATTGGCCCTGGCAAACGAAGGGGCTTCCCGCATCCAGTTTTGATGGTTCGCTACCAGTTCCTTAACAGCTGGATTGATAATATTTAAAAAAGGTTGAGGATAAAGCCCCAGCCACAATATCAGACCTGCAAGAGAGCCGAGAATCGCGGCCTCTCTCATATTAAGATCCAGGATTGTTTTCAAATCCGCATGAACCAGTTTCCCAAAAATCACCCGGCGGTACAGCCATAAAGCATAGGCCGGACCCAAAACAATACCCAAGACCGCCAGGGTCGCTATCCCCGGATTCGTTTGAAAAGCCCCGACAAGAATCAAAAATTCACCGACAAAACCACTCGTTCCCGGCAATCCGACAGCCGCAAAAGTAAAGATCATAAAGAATAAGGCATATATCGGCATACGCGCTACCAGACCGCCATACCGCTCAATATCCCGCGTATGAAGGCGATCATACACGACCCCCACACACAAGAACAAAGCCGCGGCCACAATGCCATGGCTCAACATCTGCATGATGGCCCCGCTCACTCCCTGGAACGTCAGGGTAAAAATTCCTAACGTCACAAAACCCATATGGGCCACAGAAGAATAGGCAATCAGCTTTTTCATATCCGTTTGGACCAACGCCACCAGCGAGGCATAAATAATGGCAATAATACTTAAGGTTATCACCATCGGCGTAAAAGCGATCGTGGCGCCCGGAAATAAAGGTATTGAGAAACGTAAAAATCCGTATGCCCCCATTTTTAAGAGGATACCGGCCAAAATAACAGACCCGGCTGTCGGCGCCTCAACGTGCGCATCAGGCAACCAGGTGTGAACCGGCCACATGGGAATTTTTACAGCAAAGGAAGCAAAGAAAGCCAGCCATAACCATTTTTGAGAGGATAGCGGAAAATTAAAATCCATCACAACGGAAAGGTCTGTGCTCCCCGTTATGTAGTAGATGGATAGAATCGCAACCAACATGAGGACTGATCCCAAGAAGGTGTAAAGAAAGAATTTAAAACAAGAATAAATGCGACGCTCACCACCCCATATTCCAATGATCAAAAACATGGGGATGAGTACGCCTTCAAAGAAGGCATAGAATAAGATGAGATCCAAAGCGCAAAACATGCCGGTCAAAAAAGTTTCCAGTAACAGAAAAGCCATCATGTACTCACGCATCCGAAAGGGAACTGATTCCCAGCTCGCCAGGATGCATAAAGGAGTTAGAAACGTCGTTAATAAAATGAAAAACAAGGATACGCCATCGATGCCAAGGTGATACCGAACGCCCATATCCTTCATCCAGTTTGAATTTTCAACATACTGATAAGACAGGTGGCCGGCATCAAAATTAATCCACAAGAGCAGGGACAAGGCAAATGCGAGGAAAGAGGTCCATAGCGCCACATTTCGGGCATTACTGGCAATCGTCGCTTCATCCCCTTTCATAACCAAAATAAAAAGGGACCCAATGAGGGGTAGAAATATAATGACGGATAAAAGCGGCAAATCATTCATTAATAGCTCCTGAGTAACTCTAGGGTAACTCCCTGCTCCGTTCGACCTGAGCGTAGGCGTGAAGCGCCGAAGTCGAAGGATATGAATGATTTTGCCCTTCGACTTCGCGACCATATTTTCAATCTGCTCGGCTCACGCGCGAGGGCGAACGGCAAGAGGTAAGTTACTTTACGTTGTGGGCCGTCGCTCCGCCGAGGTTGAGATGCTATAAAATCAGGGTGTGGATTCATGATGGGTATCTCATCCCTTGACGATTAAAAGCCATGAGGTCAGCGCAACAATACCAACCAGCATAGCGAACGCATAGTGATAAACATATCCTGTTTGGAGTCGTCCCGCAAACCGCGCAATGCTAAGGGAGAGGGCCGTTACGCCATCTGGACCAAAGCGGTCAATGATGCGCCCGTCCCCCTTTTTCCAAAATAAGCGGCCAATGGCCAAAGCCCGGCGTATGAAAAGCCAATCATAGAATTCATCCACAAACCCCTTGTGGAGGGAAAACAGGTAAACACGCTTCCATCGGGCGGCTAAACGTTCCGGTATTTGAGGATTTGCATAATAGAAAAGATAAGCCGTCGTAATCCCCAGAATGGCGCAAATCAGGGGAAGGAATATAACCCAGTGGGGAACGAGATCCGGGCGCATAACCCCGAAATGGGGTTCATAAGAAGCGACAGAAGCAATCGCGTTGCCCCAAAACGCTTTGCTTAAAAATATATCCTGCCCAAGATAGCCCGAGACCATAGTCCCCAATGCCAGAGCATACAAGGGAAACTTCATGGATTGAGGCGCCTCGCGCACACGCGCCATTACCCGGTCATCCGCCCGCGCTGACCCATGAAAAGTGAGCAGCAATAAACGCCAGGAATAAAAAGCTGTCAGAATAGCCACAATCAATCCAATGGTAAAAGAAAATTGACCTACCGCTGTTCCCTGAAGATAAGCCGCTTCCAAAATGGCGTCTTTGGAATAATAACCGGCAAAGAAAGGAATGCCTGCCAAGGCCAGGTTACCGACCCACATCATCGTATAGGTGATCGGCACCATGGCCCGAATTCCCCCCATGCGGCGTATATCCTGCTCATCCGACATGGCATGGATAACGGCGCCCGCTCCCAGGAAAAGCAGCGCCTTAAAGAAAGCATGGGTAACGAGGTGGAACATTGCCGCTCCATAGGCGGAAACCCCCACCGCAAAAAACATATACCCCAACTGGCTACAGGTGGAATAAGCAATAATGCGCTTGATATCGTTTTGCGTCACCGCCACCAATGCGGCAAATAAAGCTGTTGAAGCGCCAACGATGCCGATTATATCCCGCGCAAGGGGAGCGAGTTCATACAGCGGAGACATCCGGACAACCAGAAATACGCCCGCTGTCACCATAGTTGCGGCATGAATCAAAGCCGATACGGGCGTTGGACCTTCCATCGCATCCGGCAACCAGGTATGCAACCCAAGCTGGGCAGACTTGCCCATCGCCCCAATGAACAGCAAAATGCCAATCAGGTTGAAGGCGTCAACCTGGCAGCCAAAGTAAGAGAGCATCGGCCGATCAGGGGAATTTTGAGAATAAGCGGACAGGCTTTTAAACAACGCATCATAGTCAACGGTTTGGAACATGAGAAAAATAGCGCAAATCCCTAAAACCAGCCCCATATCCCCGACCCTGTTCACAATGAAAGCTTTGGTTGCCGCCGCATTGGCGCCTGGCTTTTCATACCAGAAACCAATCAAAAGATAAGATGCAAGACCCACCCCTTCCCATCCAAAGAAAAGTTGAAGCAAGTTTGGCGCTGTCACCAGGGCTAACATCGCAAAGGTGAAAAAGCTAAGGTATGCCATAAATCGGGGTACGGATTGGTCGTGACTCATGTAACCAATGGAATAGATATGAACAAGAAAAGAAACAAGGGAAACAATCATCATCATGGTAACGCTTAACGCATCAAGCTTTATTCCCCACTGGACAACGAATTGGCCAACCTCAATCCAGGGAAACAACAGGGTTGAAACCTCCTGATGCCCTAAACCAACCTGCTGGAATAAAAAACAGGAAGAAACGCCACAAACCCCCATGAGAAAACAGGTTATGATCTGGGCAAAACGGTCACCAAAGCGCGTCCCATCCCCTGTTAAATTTCGGAACCGCATACTCCCGAGTCCGGCTATAAAAAATCCCGTTAATGGCGTAAAAATAGCAATTTTAGCAACGTAAAGCAGGCTCATTCCTTCCCCTTTATGGTGACTGCGGTCTTCCCCTGGAACGGGCGTTTAAAGCCCTTGATAAAGTTGACTTTAGCACGGGAACCCGCTCCCGCCAATGGGGAGCTGCACATAGACGGCAAAAAGCGTTAACCATTCATAAACTTTTCCGCGCTTACGCTGGACATAAAAGTGTTTTTAGCTATACGGAAAAGTATTGCCATGATCAAAAAAATCTGCCTCACCTTGCAAGCATTACTTCTGCTGCCCGTTCTGTGTTCTCTGGGGGGGGATGGAGGAGGGCAAAAAACGCCTGTACGCAAACAAACAACGACGACGTCAACCACGCCCAATGTGCTTAACACGCCCACAAAACGGGAGGGAGGGGTTTATAAAGGTTACCGCCTTAATGCCAACATTGAAAAAGCTCACGTAACGTCCTGCGTGAGTTTGGGCCAACCCTGCAACGCACGGGTTGCTGACCTCATCAAAAGCTCAGATCAATTTGTCGTGGCCTTTATGTACCGTTTCGATTCACCCGTCATTATGGACGCCCTCATCAACCAGTATCTTAGCCAACCGGCAAACAAACTCTCCCCGGTCATTCTCACATTTCTTGAATACAAACAATCCATTGGAACGTTTCCCTATCATAACTACGTCAAGAAACTGATAGACAGCGTTCCGACAAGCCTTGTACGACTGGGGTCTAAAAACTTCCATCAAAAAGTCATCATCTGTAAAAAGACCGGCTCCCAGGCTTTCGTAATCGTGGGATCAGCCAACGCCACTTATGAATCCGAAAGCCAGCATTCGGAAGACATGGTTATCATTCAAAGCAATAAGCTTGCCAAAATCTATCTGAAAGAGTTTTATAACCTGTTAACCCAACCACTGGCGAAAACCGGACAGACGAAACCCGGTGAGGAAATCCTCGTTTATCACCTACACAGAGCCAAGACGGGTAAAAGCAATACAGATGTTCTCCATGAGCTGATATCAACAACAGACAAGGCGGATGATTCGTTCACATCCAGTGGCCACACAGCCTCTATTGTGGCGTTAGGCGTTTCGACGGGATTTGCCGGAGGAAATATGCGATGCCTGGAAGAACTCCTCAAAATCTCTCAACAAGACAATAAAGCCTTATTCTTTTTTCAAAATTACCTGACGCTTTCCATGACAAGCGAAAAAGAAAGTTATAAGAAGTTGTGGGATTTATTGAAAAATGACACGCCCAAACTTCTCGTGCTGGACGCTGCCCCAGGAGATGAGTCGGAAGGAGACGAAACACCACCGCTAGAAAACCCGACAACCACCACCATCACGAGACATGAGGCGGAAGGAGAAAAGGAAGAACCCGCAGCCAAAAGACACAAATCAGAAGGCGCGACAACCCCCACCGCGGCGCCTGCCGCGGAAAAGAAAGCAAAGCTTAACAATGCGAACACCGTACAGCAATTGAAAGATTTCTCTACCGTAACGCCTTTATTATTCACGCCTTATACGGGCAAAAAATTCCATCACAAGCTGGTCATTCAATATCCCGTAACGGGAGACCCTGTTGTTTATACCGGATCTTTTCATCTTTCCAACAGCGCTATTGAGCAAAACTCGGAAATGATCATTGGCATCCAGAGCAAGCCCCTGGCGCAAGAGTATCTAGCGTCTCTCTTGTGGCAATCGGGATTGGGACAGGAAACCAAGGTGTGGGAGTTTATGAACCAACACCGGACGCTTTTTATAAGGGATGAAAGCATTACAGAAACAGCCAGAAAAATATACGCCTTAACGCACAAGCAAATGGAGGGATACTTTGACCGCTTTAATTTTATTCTGACACAACTTATGGGATTACCAAACTTAACATTAAAAGATCGTAATTGCTCACCCCCCGGTAGGGAGAGAGATGTTTTCTATGGGTCTTGGAG